>CALGGL010000306.1 GCA_937915975.1 uncultured Lachnospiraceae bacterium
TTATAGATATGACATAGCTCATTATGCAAATGCAGATATAAAAACTAAAGCCGAAAAATGTTATTTTTCTTTACCGGAGCAGTTGACCAAAGATAATCATAAATTCAAATATTCTGTAGTTGAAAAAGGTGGAACAACCAGAAAATTTGGTTCAAGCCTCGACTGGCTTGTGGGAGCATACCTTGTAAAACAGGTATATAATTTAAAGGGGTATAATCTTCCACTAAAAGAATCAAGGGATATAGGGAATTTTAGAGTATATGCTTCTGATATCGGATTATATGTAAGTATGTTTGATTATTCTATTAAAGAAAGATTGGTTTATCCGGATGGCTTTTCGGACTTCTACAAGGGAAATATGTATGAGGCACTAATAGCTGATATACTTATAAAAAATGGACATAATGAATTGTATTTTAGAAAGGATGAGACATCAACCTTTGAGATAGAATTTATTTTGGAAACAGTCGATGGAGTGATACCGATAGAAGTAAAATCTGGTAGAAGCCGTTCAAAATCTCTTGACAATGTTTTAAAGAGGGGGGAAATACCTTATGGTTATAAGCTAATTAATGGAAATGTTGGAAAGAACGATAAAAAAATAACCTTGCCGTTATATATGGCTATGTTTTTATAGATTGATGACATAGAAAAATAATATTAATATGTATATTTTTTCTTTACAATCAAAAATGGCTGTAATATAATGGCAATAACGGTTTGTGCTGAAAAACCGAAATACATTTTCTAGGGAGGAAAATAAAAATGTCATATGTTGATGAGGTATTAGAGAAAGTTAAGACAAGAGATGGCGACCAGCCGGAGTTTATCCAGGCTGTAACTGAGGTACTTAGCACACTTCGTCCGGTTATCGAGCAGGATGAGGAGAAGTATCGTAAGCTTGCAATCTTAGAGAGAATTACTGAGCCTGACCGTCAGATTATGTTCAGAGTTCCTTGGGTAGATGATAATGGAAATGTACAGGTAAACAGAGGTTTCAGAGTACAGTTCAACAACGCTATCGGACCTTACAAGGGAGGTTTAAGACTTCACCCTTCAGTAAACCTTGGTATCATTAAGTTCCTTGGTTTCGAGCAGATTTTCAAGAATTCACTTACTACACTTCCTATCGGCGGTGGTAAGGGTGGTTCAGACTTCGACCCTAAGGGTAAGTCAGACAATGAGATTATGAAGTTCTGCCAGAGCTTTATGACAGAGCTTTCAAAGTATATCGGTGCTGATGAGGACGTACCTGCCGGAGATATCGGAACAGGCGCAAGAGAGATTGGTTTCATGTTCGGTCAGTACAAGAGAATTAAGGGACTCTATGAGGGAGTTCTTACAGGTAAGGGACTTACATACGGTGGTTCACTTGCTCGTACAGAAGCTACAGGCTATGGTCTTCTTTATTTAACAGAGGAAATGGTTAAGTGCCATGGCGATAAGATGGAAGGAAAGACTGTTGCAATTTCAGGTTCAGGTAATGTTGCAATCTACGCTTGCCAGAAGGCTCAGCAGTTAGGTGCAAAGGTTGTTACCGTTTCTGATTCAACAGGTTGGATATATGATCCTGAAGGAATCGATGTTGCACTTCTTAAGGAAGTTAAGGAAGTTAAGCGTGCTCGTCTTACTGAGTATGCAGCAGCTCGTCCATCAGCAGAGTATCATGCAAAGGAAAATGGTGAGCATGGTGTATGGCAGTACAAGGTAGACATCGCTCTTCCATGTGCTACTCAGAACGAGCTTGATATCGAGGATGCTAAGATGCTTGTTGCAAATGGTGTTCAGTACGTAGCAGAGGGTGCTAACATGCCTACTACTATCGAAGCTACTGAGTACTTCCAGGCAAACAATGTTCCATTTGTAGGCGGTAAGGCTGCAAATGCAGGTGGTGTTGCAACTTCAGCTCTTGAGATGAGCCAGAACTCAGAGAGACTTTCATGGACATTCGAAGAGGTTGATTCTAAGCTTAAGAACATCATGGTTGGTATCTACCACAACATTGATGACGCTGCTAAGGAATACGGTATGGAAGGCAACTACGTTGCAGGTGCTAACATCGCAGGCTTCAAGAAGGTTGTTGAGGCTATGATCGCACAGGGTGTAGTATAAATAGGCTAACAGCCGTGTAATAGAATAAAAAAATGCGTCCACCATGCTTGCATGAGTGGACGTATTTTTTATTCTGTTATAAAAGGCACAGGCCTACATCGAGCCAACAGGCAAGATGCTGCACGATTGTTATATAAAAATAGATCCGAGCCTCCGCTAATTCCAGCAGTGACCCGAATCTATTTATATAATATCAGACTTTTTAAGAAAGTCAATATTTTTTATAAATCAGCAAAGAACTTTGCTGTTTCTAATTCGTGATTTTCTGGAGGAGTGATTAATTGAGAAGTGTCGATATATCCTTTTTCCATAATGTACCTGCCAAGTTATGTATAATATTTTGGTTATATAAATTCTATTTTAATTCGTTTATCCATAGCGGATGCAAGTTCTTTTAATGTTTCAAGTGTAGGTGTACAGCTTCCGCATTCAATACGGCTTATATTTGATTGACGTATACCGGATTTTTCTGAAAGCTGCTTTTGAGTCATATTGCATGATAATCTTGTAAATACAAGTAGGCGGCGGATTTGTTCTTCTAACTCCATTGTTTCAATATCAATTATTAATTCTTCATTATTGTTAAATAAAAGTGATTCTGATGTTCGCATATTTTACTCCTTGATAATACGTTAATTAATGTATTCCTTTTGGGGAATATTATATATAAATATAGATAATATGTCAAGGGATATTTAATTAAATCATAAAACTATGTCATAACAGATTTTTATATGATATTATATATTTGAGACATATGAGGCGTGGCTCCACATTGAGCCGACATGCGGGATGTTACACGGCTGTATTATTATGATTGAGGAAAGACACATGAGTACAATAGAGTTTGCAACACAAAAAGACAGAGAACAAATTTTATCATTATATAAAATGCAGTTAGGAAAAGAGTTTTGCCCGTGGAATGATGATTACCCTGACAATGATACAATTGATTTTGATTTATCACGAAATGCTTTGATGATAATGAGAGAAGGAGACCAAATCATCGCTGCTATATCCATTGATGAGGATGAAGACATCGATAGTCTTGATTGCTGGAACAAATCACTATATCCTTCCGGTGAACTGGCAAGGCTTGCGGTTTTACCAGAAGAGCAAAATAAAGGAATCGCAAAGATAATGCTAAAATACGGGTTGGATGTATTAAAAGAAAGAGGCTATAAAGGTGTACATTTCCTTGTGAATAGACATAACATCAAAGCGATTAAATCATATATGGATTTTGGCTTTGATGTTGTCGGGGAATGTAATATGTTTAATCAGGAATTCTTGTGTTATGAGAAGAAATTGTAAAAAAATGCTTGTAAATGACAATGGCATATGATATGATGACATTGTCAATAAGCGATATAAAAAAATTTTTTATTGATATTTTTAATAGTCTTTTATATAATATAAGTAGATAAATAATTTAATAAAAGATTATAAAAATAGCAAGTTTACCGCTGACCAATATGCGGTATATAAATGGTTGGGTTGCAAGTTTACCGCTGACCAATATGCGGTATATAAATGGTTGGGTTGCAAGTTTTTACCCTTCGCTTTTTTGGCGAAGGGTATTTTGTTTTAAGGGAAAAATCAACTACTTACCCTTAACCAGCTTATTGTAATACTCCAATAATCTTGCCTGCTGTGTTTTACTCAAATTATCAAAGCTTTCTGATATTTCAAATAATATAGGATTTTTTTCTTTTTCAACAACTATTCTGTCTGCTTCAGGATTATCACTTTCTCCGATTAAATAATCAACAGATGTGTTAAGGCAGGTTGCCATAGCCTCAATAACCTGTATTGTAGGTTTACGTTCTCCGTTTTCATATCTTACATATCCTGATTGTGTAAGTCCTATTTTCTTTGCTGCTTCTGATTTGTTGATTCCACATGCCTCGCGGCATATTTTAAGTCTTTCCGGAATTAGTGGTGCTGACATATATTATTACCTCCTGTAATCTTGTGTATGAATTTATATATATTATAATACTTTTGCTTGAAATTGACAATGACATATTATATAATTGACAATGTCAATGATGCTTGCGTGAATATTATAATTTGATGTGAGAATTTGCGACCTTAAGGAAGGATAAATTATGGAAAGAAATATTAATCTTGTAAAAGACCTTGATGGTACGAAAATAGTGCTGATTAATGACATAAGGTTCAAAGGAAATAAAAAAGAAACGAGCAGCCCGCTTGAGTCATAAGACTGTACGGTAAAAACCCATTTCTTGTAAGTTATAATATCAGAACTTATAGGTTTCGTCAAGGATATAAATAATTGACAATGTTAACATATGTAATAAATGAAAAAATTTAATTTGATATAATAATATCTATCCTTAAAATAATGCATTGTTTGTTTGAGGTGAAAATGAGTAATTCGGATAAATTAAAAAAAATAACACAATTTAATACTAAATTTAATAAAATATTGGGTACAGAATACGAGGCATTTGATATATATATGTCAAAAGGATTAAAAACTCATTTAATAAAACAAAAACATTTTATTGCTGCAAAATATATTGATAGATTAAATGAAATTATTGAAACACCTGATTATATTGGTAATAATAATGGAAATATTGAAATTGTTAAAATATATAAAGAGAATATATTTATAACTATAAAACTGGATGAGAAAAAAGGTAGATATTATGTAGCAACAATGTTTGATGTAAAAAAAGGAAAATAGATGCATACATTAATTCCGATAGGCTTAAACCTGTTAGGAATTTTAAATTAGAAATTACTTGACTGCATAAAAAAATAATGCTATCTTATATCTGTATTATAGATTTGACGAGCAGGAAAGGCACCCTGCGCTCCCTTGTAGGAACCTGACATGATGGATACGCCGCCCATCCAAATTCTATAATACCCAAAATAGTATGATTAAGAATAAGGTTGTGAGTTTTCACAACCTTATTTTTTATGATGCACACGCCCACGTAATGAAATTTGTCACTGCGTGACACGCGGGCGGCGCGGCGAGTAGGGTGCGATTTTATCTTCCCTACTCGATTAATATTGCTGTCAGGAATAATTATGTGGCATCGGCAGTGGATAACGGTCAATAAATTTCTATGGTACAATTCCCTAAACTATGTTATAATATTAAAGTTAAATCAGCCGGGTAAGACATAATATATATAATATATGTTTCTTGCGAGGAGAACCAAAGATGAACAGAAAAAAATCAGTAATTCTAAAACAACTTCTTACACCGATTGTTGTGACCATAATTATTCTCGGGCTTTTGATTGTCAGCATAATGGGAGTTATATTTTATAAGACCTACGAGTCCCGTGTTATAGCGGACAGTGAAAGTGAAACCCAGCTTATATCCGAAAATGTAAGGGAGTTTATTTCTAAGGCGTACGGCATCTCGGAGGAGCTCGCCAAGAGTCCGGACATACTTACTATGGATACTGAGATTCAGAGTCCTATATTGGCGGACTGTGTTGAGAGAAATCCTTATCTTGAACTTCTTTACATACAGGATACAACCGGTATGCAGACCGGTCGTTCAAGCGGAGAGCTTGCGGACAGAAGTGAGAGATGGTGGTTCAAGCAGACTGTAGCGGATAAGGTTTCCTTTGTATCAAAGTCATACTATTCCGTTAATACCGGAAGCCCTTGTGCTTCAATCTTTTTCCCTATGTATGATGAGGGCGGGTTTATCGGAGTTTTTGCGACTGATATAAAGCTTCAGTCACTTGTGGATTTGGTTGTTGAATATTCGGATACTGATAAGGATAAAACTGTATTTATTATAGACGGAGAGGGAACTGTGGTTGCCCATCCGGATGCAAGCTATATAGAAGAACTTTATAATTATGTTACATATACACGAACCGTTTCCAAGAAGGATGATAAGGGAAATGTAATGACTGATGCGGACGGTAATATTATTGAAGAGGAAAAGACCTTTAAAGAATCAGATTCTTTCAAGAAGATGATTGAAAACGTTATGTCCGGAAAGAGCGGTAACTGTATAGTTACTGTTGACGGAAATAAGTATTATGCTACATATTCACCTATCATTATGGATGGTGAGTCGGATTCGTGGTCGGTTATTACCATACAAAGAAGAGGCACACTTATGAAACCTCTTTACATAATGCTTTTGGTAGCACTTTTGATAGCAGCTTGTATGCTTGCTCTTGCAATTGTTTTGGTTCGTTCAAATGTTAAGAAGATTACCAATCCTCTTATCGAACTTACTGATATTATCGGTGTTGCATCTGAGGGTGATTTCTCAGTCAAGGCTAAGGTTACCGATAATCAGTCGGAGCTTGGTGCTCTTGCTGAAAGCTTTAACTTTATGACAGACAAGATAGCGTACGTACTTGGAGAAACCAAGCGCCTTCTGGATGATGTACACGGAAGTGCCGATAAGCTTTCAGAGTTATCTGCTGAAAATGATTCTGTTGCTCAGGAGATGGATAAGATTTCTTATGGTGCATCCGTTCAGTCAACCGATACAGAGAAGGTTGTAAAGCTTACCGAAGAAATGAAGGAATGTACATCCGAGCTTTATAAGATGAGCGAGCAGCTAAAGAAGCAGGCTTCGGCTTCAAGAAGTATCAGTGATGAAGGTATATACAGCGTCGGCGAGTTAAAGAAAAAGAGTCAGGCAAGCCTTGATGCAATTATGGATTCCTATGATAAGGTGCTTAGTCTCAATGAGTCCTCTAAGAAGATTGGTACTATAATTGAAGAGATAAATAATATATCATCACAGACAAGTCTTCTTTCATTAAATGCTTCTATAGAGGCAGCTCGTGCCGGAGAAGCGGGAAGAGGCTTTGCCGTAGTTGCTTCTGAAGTTTCAGAACTTGCCAACAGCTCTAATGATGCTACACAGGGTATAAGCGAGATCGTTATTGAACTTCAGGAAGGTATAAAAGGAATAGTTGAGCTTATCGACGGTATCAAATCTACCTTTGAGGAGCAGCTTGTATCTGTTGATGTGGTTGAGGAATCCTTCTCCAGATTTAAGGAATCATCTGAAAGTTCTATATCAACAGCCAATGAAGTTGGAGAGCTTATAGGCTCTGCCGGAAATGTAAATGATGAGGTGCTTTCGGCAATTACCAACATCCACGAGATATCACGTGAGACAGAGGTTAATGCAAAGGGTGCATCCGACCGTGTATCTCATCAGGTTGATTCTATTAAGAACATAGCCGAGAAGGTTGATAATATGAATAAGGCATCAGACCTTCTTGAGGAAGAGATGTCGAGATTTAAGATATAGAAGGATTTGTTTTTAGGGGTTGCAACACTATATGCTGCAACCCCTTGTTTTTTTGTATGAGTCAAGGTATAATGCCATTTAGAAATTTTAAAAAAGATTATTTCGTTATTTATTATATATAGATTTACTTCCTACGGGGAAAGGAGTTTTTATGTCATATGTAGAATATGAAAAAGCGCAGAAGGCCGGACTCAAGGCTTTTAAGAGTGCTATTTCAAAAGGAGAAAATGCATATCTTCCAGTACTCGATGAGATACTTGAAAATGTAGATATACAAAGTGAGGTTAGTCTTGGACTTGTCCAGATTCCGCTTGAAAATGTAGTAGGTACAAGCAATGCAGGAAGAACCTATGCTTTTGCCAATAATTTTATGCCGATTCTTGACTATAAGACAGAGTTTGGTTCTAAATGGTCAACGCTTTGTGACAGTCAGATAGAAGAGGGAATAAGAGAGCCTATTAAGGTTTATGAATACCTCAATAAGTTTTATGTTGTTGAGGGTAATAAGCGTGTATCGGTTTTGAAATACTTTGATGCGGTAAATGTACCGGCACAGGTTACACGTAAGATACCAAAGCTTACAGAGGATAAAGAGATAAAAATTTACTATGAGTTTATGGATTTTTATAAGCTCACGGATATCAATTATATATGGTTTTCTCAGGAAGGCTTTTTTAAGAGGCTGCTCGAACTTACTACAGATAATCCGGAGGAGCCTTGGACAGATGAACAAAAAAGAGATTTCGGTTCATTTAATCATAACTTCTGTGTTGCACTTAAGGCAAAGGGTGGAGAAAAGCTTCCTATAACCCTTGGTGATGCGCTGCTTTTGTTTATCGATGTTTACGGTTATGAAAATGCTAAAGAGTTTACGGGAAATGAAATAAAGGAAAAGATTGATAAGCTCTGGGAGGAGTATCTTATCGAATCGACAGGACGAGAGATTAGTCTTAAGCTTGATCCGCCTGATACCGGCAAAAAGAGTATTATGAGTTATTTTAAGGGACTCGCTCCAAAGCAGGTCAAGGTTGCATTTATATTTGATAAGGATACTGATGAGTCCGACTGGCTTTATGCTCACGAGCTTGGAAGGCTTTATCTTGAAGAGCATTGTTCCGGTAGAATCAAAACCCTTAAGGTGCATAATCTTAATACTGAAGAGGATATCATAACTGCTATGGAGGATCTTATTATGATGGGAGTAAAGATTCTTTTTACGACCTCCTCCAGACAGGTAAATGCAAGTCTTAAGGTGGCAGTTAATAATCCTGATGTGGTTATACTTAACTGCTCGCTTAATACTTCTCATAAGCTTATCAGTACATATTATGCAAGACTTTATGAGGTCAAGTTCCTATCGGGAATTTTGGCAGGTGCTATGACTACCAATGATAAGATAGGTTATCTTGCGGACTATCCTATACTTGGAATTACGGCAGATATCAATGCTTTTGCGTTAGGTGTTGCTATGGTTAATCCGAATGCGAAAGTATATCTTGAGTGGACATCTCTTAAGGGTGTTGCTCATGAGGCTGCGATAGAGAATTTCAGGCGCAGGGATATTAATTACATTTCCGACCAGATTATGATAAAGCCGCGTGAAGAGGGCAGACGTTTTGGATTATATTATATAGATGAAAAGGGAACCTTTAATATCGCTATGCCGGTTTACCAGTGGGGCGTATTTTATGAGAAGCTTATAGATACAGTGCTTCAGGGTAAGCTTAAGGAGGATGAAAAGAAGGATAATAAGGCGGTTAATTATTGGTGGGGACTTTCCGCCGGTGTTGTAGACCTTATATATTCCGATAAGATTCCTTCCGGTACATTAAGGCTTGTAAAGCTCTTTAAAAATATGATGAAGAATAATGAGTTCTTCCCGTTTGATGCGGTTATTAAAGACCAAAACGGTGTAATAAGAAATGAAGATAAGGAACATATGCTTCCTGAGGATATAATGAAAATGAATTGGCTTGCTTCTAATATTGTAGGTGAGATACCGGAGATAGACGAGCTGAAGGACAGTGCAAAGTCCATCGTTGAGCTTAAGGGTGTTAATTTAGATACGGAAAAGGAAATCGAGACCAATTCTGATGAGATGACAGAGATTAGTGCGCAGGATAACGAGGAAGAATAATGAAAATATTACTACTTGCTGATGAAGAGTCGAGATACTATTGGGATTTTTTTGAGAAAAGTAAATTAGAGGGCATTGATCTTATTATATCCTGTGGGGATCTGGCACCGCAGTTTTTGTCGTTTCTTGCTACCTTTGCCAAGGTGCCTATTCTATATGTCCATGGCAATCACGATTACTGCTATGACGAAACTCCGCCGGACGGATGTATATGTATAGATGATGATATATATGTTCATGAGGGTGTTCGTATCATGGGACTTGGCGGCAGTATGTGCTATAATAACGGCACCTATCAGTACACCGAACAGGAAATGGTAAAAAGATATAAAAAGCTTAGAAGGAAGATTAGGAAAAACGGCGGAGTTGATATACTTATAACTCATTCTCCGGCATATCATCTGCATGACAGCAGTGACCTTCCGCATACGGGCTTTAAGGTATTCCTTGATATTTTGGATGAACAAAAGCCGATGCTTTTTGCGCATGGACATGTGCATATAAATTATGGACGTGACTTTAAGCGCGAATCAATGTATAATGAAACACGTGTTATCAATGCGTATGAAAAATATTTAATTGAAATATAAAATATGATATATTAGACAAATGCTGGTGTAATATATAGTAATAAAAGGGAGATGAACAAGATGGCAGATAATACATTTGACAAAATACTGGATACATATGTTGAGATATGTAATGAAACTGATCAAATAGATGTGGGACTTTATCAAAAGTATAATGTAAAAAGAGGCCTTAGAGATGTTGATGGGCGAGGTGTTCTGACAGGTCTTACCGAGATATCGGATGTAGTAGGTTTCAGAGGTGAAGAGAGAATTCCTATTCCGGGTGAGCTTTACTATCAGGGATATGAAGTGAAAAAATTAGTATCAGGATTAAGAAACAGTCTCTATGGTTTTGAGGAAACTACATATCTTCTTTTGTTTGGTCAGCTTCCAAGTAATGAAGAGTTGGAGACGTTTGTAGGAGTGCTTGAGGAATTAAGACAGCTTCCGGAGGCGTTTAACAGAGATGTAATTATGAAGGCACCTAGTAAGGATATGATGAACATACTCCAAAAATGTGTTCAGTCACTCTATGCTTATGATGAGATGGCAAATGATACGAGCGTTAAGCATGTGCTTCTGCAGTCTCTACAGCTTATCGCACAGTTCCCTGTTATAGCTGCCTATGGCTATCAGGCATACAGACATTATCATATGGAAAAGAGTTTGATTATACACAGACCTAAAAAGGGACTATCCACTGCGGAAAACCTACTTAGACTTATTAGAACTGATGGAAAGTATACAGAATTGGAAGCAAAAGTTTTAGATGTTTGTCTTGTTATACATGCTGAACACGGTGGTGGTAATAACTCAACATTTACAACTCACGTACTTACTTCATCAGGAACAGATACATACTCAACCATCTCTGCGGCACTTGGTTCACTCAAGGGTCCGAGGCATGGTGGTGCCAATCTTAAGGTTCAACAGATGTTTGATGATTTAAAGAATAATGTTAAGGATTGGGAAAATGAAGATGAACTTTCAGAATATCTTCAGGCCATTCTGGATAAGAAAGCTTTTGACAATGCCGGTCTTATATACGGAATGGGACATGCCGTTTACAGCGAGTCCGATCCGAGAGCCGTAATTCTTAAGAGCTATGCAAAAAAGCTTT
This sequence comes from uncultured Lachnospiraceae bacterium, assembly GCA_937915975.1. Classification (GTDB taxonomy): domain Bacteria; phylum Bacillota; class Clostridia; order Lachnospirales; family Lachnospiraceae; genus Coprococcus_C. The sequence continues at coordinate 11,223 of CALGGL010000306.1, forward strand.
CCGAGGAAAAGGGTATGGAAAGAGAATTCGAGCTTCACGAAAGAGTTGAGCGTATAGCTAAGAAACTTATAACAGCAAATCGTAATACTCAAAAAGCAGTTTGTGCAAATGTGGACTTCTACAGCGGATTTGTTTATACAATGCTTAGAATCCCAACAGAAATATTTACACCTATGTTTGCCATAGCACGTATATCAGGCTGGTCTGCACACCGTCTTGAAGAACTTGTAAATAAGGGCAAGATTATACGTCCTGCATATAAGTATGTTGGTGAGCACAGAGAGTACGTACCTATAGAAGAAAGAAATTAACAACTATTTTTGAGTGATTGAAGATAAAAAATTTAAATATGAGACTTCGGATAGATTTTTAAGTGTATAAGCAGGTACTCTGAAGACGCCGGCACTTAGTGAGGTATTTTCGAACTTAGTGCCGCTGCGTCTGAGGGTAGCGAGAGCGTGCCTGCGATATACTTAAAAATCTATCAGAAGTCGGATAATAAAGAAGGAAAAAATATGTGGATATCCGGTGATTGGAAGGATTACGAGGTTATAGACTGTTCCGAGGGTGAGAAGCTTGAACGCTGGGGCGATTATATATTATTAAGGCCTGACCCTCAGGTGCTTTGGAATACACCGAAAAATAATCCTCTATGGAAAAAATTAAACGGACATTATCATAGAAGTAAAAGCGGCGGCGGAGAATGGGAGTTTATGAATCTTCCCAAGCAGTGGAGCATTAATTATAAGGATTTGACCTTTAATCTTAAACCGTTTTCATTCAAACACACAGGTTTATTCCCGGAGCAGG
>CALGGL010000307.1 GCA_937915975.1 uncultured Lachnospiraceae bacterium
AAGGGAAGTTTTAAAGAAGCTTATCGATAAATACAAGGTTACGCTTATTTCTCTCGGAAACGGAACAGCAAGCCGTGAATCCGAAGCTTTAATTGTAGATTTATTAAAGGAAATTGGTAAGGATATAAAATATGTTATAGTAAATGAGGCAGGAGCTTCCATATATTCAGCAAGTAAGGCGGCAACCGAGGAATTTCCGGATTTTGATGAGTGGCAGAGAAGTGCGGCTTCAATTGCAAGAAGAATTCAGGACCCTTTGGCAGAGCTTGTTAAGATTGATCCTAAATCAATAGGTGTCGGACAGTATCAGCATGATATGAACCAGAAAAATCTCGACAACGCCCTTACAGCTGTAGTTGAAGATTGCGTTAATAATGTAGGTGTTGACCTTAACACTGCTTCACCACAGTTGCTTGGATATATATCGGGTATAAGTAAGCCGATAGCTAAAAATATAGTTACATACAGGGAAAATAACGGAAGATTTACCAGTCGTAAGGATCTGCTTAAGGTGCCTAAACTTGGACCAAAGGCTTATGAACAGTGTGCAGGCTTTATGAGAATCCTTGACGGAGATGAAGTGCTTGATGCAACAAGTGTCCATCCGGAAAGCTATGAAGCCGCCAAGCTTCTTATGAAAAAGCTTAATATATCCGCTGAGGATATAAAAAACGGAGGAGCAAACAAAAACAGTATAACAACTATGGTAAAGGATACCAAGAAGACTGCGGAAGAAATCGGAATCGGAGAGCCGACCTTAATTGATATACTGAAGGAACTTGAAAAGCCGGGAAGAGATCCACGTGAAGAACTTGAAAAGCCGATACTTAGAAGTGACGTACTTGAAATGAAAGATTTAACGGTCGGAATGCAGCTTAAGGGAACCGTAAGAAATGTAATAGATTTCGGAGCCTTTGTAGATATAGGAGTACACCAGGACGGACTTGTTCATATATCCAAGATGAGCAAAAAATACATCAAGCATCCGCTTGAGGTAGTATCAGTCGGCGACATCATAGACGTAACCGTAATCGGCGTAGACCTTGATAAAAAGAGAATACAGCTTTCGATGGTAGACTAAGATAAAAGTATGTAGATGAAGTTTCTGCAATGAGACGAAAAAAGTACCCTGCATAGAGTTAAGTGACAATGAGTTATATGAGTAAGCAGCTATGGGTAATATAAAAACAGGTGCTTAGCATATCGTTAAGTGACAACGTGATATGCGAGTACCTGTTTTTATATTACCCATAGCTGTTTACGGGGTAGCTTATGCTCTTTCTACTTTTCCGGACTTCAAACACTGAGTACATACGTAAACTCTCTTTGGAGTACCGTTAATCATTGCCTTTACTGACTTGATGTTTGACTTCCACATTCTGTTTGATCTTCTATGAGAATGGCTCACATTGTTACCAAAGTGAACGCTCTTTTCACAAATACTACATTTTGCCATCGTTAGCACCTCCTTGACAAACCAAATATTAGCCTACAACTCACAAAATGCCGGTTCACGAAGGCGTAACCGTCGCTTTGATCATTGTTTCATAAGCCACAACGAACATATTTTAACAAAAAACAATATAATATGCAAGCAAAAAATAAATTTTTTTTAAAACAATGCATTTGTGATGTGTTTAAGCATAATATTAAACAATTAGCTTATGCCATTACTATACAAATTTAACACTTGATTAAATCACATATAATGGGTATAATGGTTTAGAATGTTTAGATAGGAGGTAATGTCTATGAAGGGTTATATGACTAACGAATTTGGAGACATTGTTATAGAAAATGAAGTAATAGCTCAATATGCGGGACATGCAGCTCTTGAGTGCTTCGGTATCGTAGGTATGGCTACCATCAGTATGAAAGACGGAATTGCTAAGCTTCTTAAAGGTGACAGCGTAAGCAAGGGTGTCAATGTTGTTATTGATGAGGATAATACAATTTCAATTGATTTTCATATTATAGTTGCATACGGTGTAAGCATATCAACAGTATGTGATAATCTTATAAGTACTGTAAAGTATTCCGTAGAGGAAATGACAGGCATGTCGGTTAAGAATATTAACATCTTTGTTGAAGGTGTTAGGGTAATAGATTAGTAGGAGGAAATTTGAAGTGGCTATTAAGATAATTGATGCAGAATTGCTTCAGAAGGCATTTCTCGCAGGAGCTTATAACTTGGACAGAAATAAGGAATATATTAATGAACTTAATGTATTTCCTGTACCTGATGGTGATACGGGCTCCAATATGTCATTAACCATTATGTCGGCTGCAAATGAGGTAAGTAACCTTAATAATCCAAGCTTAAAGGAGTTATCAAAGACTATATCAAGCGGCTCATTAAGAGGAGCAAGAGGTAACTCGGGTGTTATTCTTTCACAGCTGTTAAGAGGTTTTTGCAAGGAAATCAAGGAAAAGTCCGAGATTAATGTTAATGTGCTTGCAGACGGTTTTGTCAGAGGTGTGGAAACAGCATATAAGGCTGTTATGAAGCCAAAGGAAGGAACAATACTTACGGTTGCAAAGTCGATGGCTGAGAAGGCTGTTGAGCTTGCAGAGCAGGGCGTCGATATAGAAGAGTTTGCCGATGCGGTTATCGAATGTGGTGATGAGACATTAGAGAAAACTCCGGAATTATTACCTGTACTTAAGGAAGCAGGAGTTGTTGATTCAGGCGGACAGGGACTTATGGAGTTCCTTAAGGGTGCATATAACGGCTTGACCGGTAAAGAGGTTGTTGATGTTAAGCCGGCAAAGAAGACTGCAACAGGTTCGTCAGCGATTGATACGGAAAATATAGATACTTCAGATATAAAATTCGGTTACTGTACCGAGTTTATTATCAATCTTGAAAAGGAATTTACTATTGATGATGAGATAAAATTTAAAGAATATCTTACATCAATCGGTGATTCGTTGGTATGCGTGGCAGATGATGATTTTGTAAAGATTCATGTGCATACCAATCATCCGGGACTTGCCTTTGAAAAAGGTCTTGAGTATGGTTCACTTACCAAGATGAAGATTGATAATATGCGTGAAGAGCATAATGAAAAGCTCATGAAGGAGCAGGACAAGATAAAATCTGCCAAGCGTGATGAAGAGCTTGCCGAGCTTAAGAAAAATGAAGAAAAGAAGCCTTTCGGATTTGTGGCTGTTTCAGTTGGTGAAGGCTTAGACAGTATATTTAAGGAGCTTGGTGTTGACTACATTATATCGGGTGGTCAGACTATGAATCCAAGTACCGATGATGTTCTTTCAGCAGTTGAGAAGGTAAATGCAGATACTGTATTTGTACTTCCTAACAATAAAAATATTATTCTTGCCGCTAATCAGGCTGCAAGCATTGAGAAGGAAAAGCAGGTTATTGTAATTCCTTCCAAGACGATCCCTCAGGGTATAAGTGCTATGATAGGCTTTGAAGGAACTCTTTCACCTGAGGACAATGCCGAGAGCATGAAGGAGTCCATGAGCATGGTTAAATCCGGTGAGGTTACCTATGCCGTAAGAGATACATCAATTGACGGCAAGGAGATAAAGACCGGAGATTTCATGGGTATATCGGATGATGGAATAAAGTCTGTCGGAACAGATATAACCGAGGTTGTAAAAGAGCTTGTTAAGGAAATGGCATATGACGGTTCGGAGCTTATAAGCGTATACTATGGACAGGATGTTAATAAAGAGGATGCTGAAAATGTTGTTAAGGCATTAACCGATACCTTCCCTGATTATGAGATAGAGCTTCATCCGGGTGATCAGCCTGTATATTATTACATCCTTTCGGTAGAGTAATTATTAATATTCGGATAAAGTGAAAGAGGTTAAAAACATCTTCGCTGATTTACAAAAATGTGATGCATAAAAAGCTGTCACTTTACAGATAAAATGTAGAGTGACAGCTTTTCTTAATTAACATAATGATTTTTGGTAATTAAACAGATACTTTAGATGTAAATAATTGTAAGGTTTTGATTTATAATGAATAATATTTTAAAAGATAGCTTGGATTTTTTCACCTACAGTGATGATATTCCTTACGGAGCAGGCTTTAACCAGTTTAGCATAATACATTTTTTATGGCTGTTGGGAATCATATCGGTTACGGTAGGCTTAGGAATTGTATTAAAAAATAAAAATGAAAAACAGCAAGGGATAATATTAAAAATTATAGGTATTTTTCTTGTTTTCCTGATTATCCTAAGAATAGCGGTTTTATATGCCGGAGGACATATGTCGGTTTATGAGCTGCCTCTCCACCTGTGCAGCCTTGCGGGCTTTATATGCTTTCTTCATGCTTTCACGGGATGGGATTTCTTAGGGCAGGTTTTATACAGCTTGTGTCTTCCGGGAACAGTGCTCGCTTTGGCTTTTCCTGACTGGAGCTATTATCCTGCATTTAATTTTATAACCCTTCAGGGCTTTATTTTTCATGGAGGAATAGTTGTTTATATAGTTTTGGGACTTATATCAAACAATATAAAACCATCCGTGTATAAAATGTGGAAAGCAATTTTATTTCTTGTTATAATAGTACCTGTGATATATCTTTTTGACAGACACTATGATGTTAATTATATGTTTTTACTGAGGCCTTCACTTGATTCGCCGCTTGAATGGATTGAAAGGCTGATGGGAAGAACGGGATATCTTATTGGATATGCCTTACTTGTAATGATGGTTGTAACACTAATGAATATTATTTACGGAGCGATACATGGATTTAAGAGAAAGCATAACAACGATTAAGGGAATAGGAGAAAAAACCGCTTCCTGTTTTTCAAAGCTTGGGATTCATACGGTAGGAGAGCTTGTTAATACATTTCCGAGGGATTATATATTTTACGGTGAGCCGGTGGACATTAAGGATACAAAAATCGGAGTAAGAAATGTAGTTGAAGGAATGGTATATTCTTATGTGGATGTGAAGCGTGTGAGAAGCCTTAAGATAGTTACAATGACTGTAAAGGACGGATCGGGTACGCTTAAAATAACATGGTTTAATCAGCCGTATCTTAAAAATATGTTTCACAAGGGCGAAACCTATGTCTTTGTGGGTGAGGTAAAGATTAAGAATAATATGCGTGTTATGGAACATCCTGAATACTACAGGCCTGCCGAATACGAAAATATGCGTCAGGAACTTCAACCCGTATATCCGCTTACAAAGGGTCTTTCCAATAAAACCTTTCAGAAGGCTGTAAAAAGTGCAAGAACGGCATATCTTAGTCTTAAGGATTATATGCCTGAGGACATAAGGCGTGAAAATAATCTGATGGAGCTTACGGAAAGCTATGAAAATATTCATTTTCCGATGAATGAGGAGCTCCTTAAAAATGCAATAAGGAGAACTGCCTTTGATGAGTTTTATAAATTTTTATATGAGCTTAAGGTTTTAAAACAGGATAATGTCAGGCTTATAAATAATCATAAGATTGTTCAGGGAAAGGCGGTAGCCGAATTTGTTAATAATTTACCCTACAGACTTACAAAGGGGCAGCAGCAGGCGATAGAGGATATTTTATCCGATATGGGTGGAGATAATGTAATGAACAGGCTGGTTCAGGGAGATGTAGGTTCGGGTAAAACCGTTGTTGCCGAAGCGGCACTTTTTGCCTGCGCAAAGGAGGGTTTTCAAGGTGCGCTAATGGTACCTACCGAGGTCCTTGCCAAGCAGCACTATGATGAGATTTCGGTAATTTTTGAAAGCTACGGATTAAGAACGGCATGTCTGATTGGCTCGACTCCGCTAAAGGAAAAACGAAAAATTTATGAGGAACTTAAAAACAAAGATATAGATATATTAATCGGAACCCATGCGCTTATAGAGGATAAGGTTGAGTTTAAGAACCTGGGTCTGGTAATAACGGATGAGCAACACAGATTCGGCGTAAATCAAAGAAACAGGCTGGCAACAAAAGGAGATTATCCTCATGTGCTTGTTATGAGTGCCACACCGATACCGAGAACTCTTGCAATCATTATGTACAGTGACCTTGATATATCCGTAATTAAAGAGCTTCCAAAGGGAAGAAAGCCTATTAAAAACTGTGTTGTAGGTACCAATTACCGAAATACGGCTTACAAATTCATAGCAGGTCAGGTTGCGGAAAAAAGTCAGGTTTACGTTATCTGTCCCATGGTGGATGTAAGTGATACCATGGATTTGACCAATGTAACAGAATATACGGATACACTAAAGGAGTCTCTTCCTCCGGAGATAGTGGTTGAAACCCTGCACGGAAAGATGAAGGCTGACGAAAAAAATGAAATTATGCTGAGATTTCTTGATGGAAAGATAGATGTATTGGTTTCGACAACCGTAATAGAGGTTGGTATAAATAATCCGAACGCTACAGTTATGATGGTTGAAAATTCGGAACGCTTCGGACTTGCACAGCTTCATCAGCTTCGAGGAAGAGTAGGAAGAGGAAGTAAGCAGTCCTACTGTATATTTATTAACGGAAAAGAGGATGATGAGGAGGTAACAAAAAGACTTAAGGTTTTGGAGGATTCCAATGACGGATTTTTCATAGCAGGTGAGGATTTAAGACTGAGGGGACCGGGAGATTTCTTCGGAATACGTCAGAGCGGAGATGTACAGTTTAATATTGCCGATATATACAATCACGCCGATATGTTAAGACTTGCACAGGAAATCTTAGACAAGCATAGTGAAGAGGTTGTTCCGGATGTGATTGAAAAGATAAAACAGATAAATATATAATAAAAAATTATATAATTTATCAAAAATTGTCAGTTTATATTTATTTTACTTGCACATAATAATCCTGTATCAAGCAAATATGCTTGGTATATAAGTGAATATCAGTTTCACATTTGCGATTGATAAATCAATAGGATATAAAGGAGAAAGTGTTATGAGCAAGAATTCTACAAGTGTTCCTGAAGCAAGAACTGCTTTAGACAGATTTAAGTATGAAGTAGCAAATGAGCTTGGTGTACCTCTTACTGACGGTTATAACGGAAACCTTACTTCCAAGCAGAACGGTTCTGTTGGTGGTATGATGGTTAAGAAGATGATTGCTGAGCAGGAAAGACAGATGTCAGGCAAGTAATTATCTGATAAGTAAACTGAATTATTTCCCTCCTATCAGACAAACGGGGCTGCTACACACATTATCGGTTATGATAAAGGGTGCGGCAGCCCTTTACTTATTTTACCGATATGTGCTATAATTGGCGTTGTGAAATGTACTTATACAATAGATAGTTAAATATAGTAAAAGTATTAAGGAGCACACAATAATGAATAAAATAAAGATTATATCAGACAGTTCAAGTGATCTTTCAAAAGAGCAGATTGAGGAAAATGACATAGACATTGACCCTTTATGCATCATTATGGATGACAAATCCTATCTTGACGGAATTGATACCGATTCCACCGAAATTTTCAAATGGGCGGATGCCAATAAAACCACACCTAAGACTGCTGCAATAACATATGACAGGACAAAGGAAATGCTGGAAAAGTTTAAAAAAGAAGGATATGATATTTTGTTCTTCTGCATATCCGAGGATATGAGTACCTGCTGTAATGTTGCACGTATGGCAGCAGAGGATATAGAATACTCGGATCATGTATATATAATTAATTCCATGAATCTTTCCACCGGAATAGGATTACAGATTCTTTATGCAACAAGACTCATAAAGGAAGGAAAAACAGCAAAGGAAATTTATGATATGGTTAACGCCAGAAGAGACAAGGTGCGCGCAAGCTTTGTGGTTGATACACTTACTTATCTCGGAAGAGGCGGACGCTGTTCGACAGCTACGGCATTATTAGGTAACACACTTAAGCTTAAGCCTGAGATAGTTGTCGAAAACGGAAAGATGCATGTTGCAAGAAAATACCGCGGTTCGCAGGATAAGGTCATACTTAAATATGTAAACGATTTAAAACCACAGCTTGAAAATGCGGATCCGACTCAGGTATTTATTACTCATTCGCATGCTTCGGAGGATGTGGTTGTAAAGGTTAAGGAATATCTTGAAGAACTCGGAATATTTGAAAATATTACCGAGACAAAGGCAAGCGGAGTTATATCCAGCCATTGCGGTCCGGGAACCTTGGGAGTCCTTTTTTATGAAAAATAATAGTTTGTTGAACATATAGATTCATTTTAATTTATGGAGGATTAGTCGTAAATGGATGATAAGAAGCAGAAAAACACCAATAGAATACTGATAGCGGTTATCGCTGTTCTTGCAGTTGTCGTAATAGGACTAATAGCGGCTATCATTAGTAAGGGTAAGAACAAGAATTCCGATAAGGATAAAGAAACTACTGCAAGCGAATCAATCGAAGCAACAGACGGTGATGCAGTAACAGAGGATAAAAAGGATGACGATACCGAAAATGATTCGGATACGGAGGAAGCCTCCGATAAGGAAGAGCTTTTATGTTATGTATCCGTGTCAAGTACCAACAGTTGGGAAAATAACGGTAAGCAGTCGGGGCAGCTTGATATTAAGATAGTTAATAACAGCAGCAGTGAGATAAAGGATTGGTCCGTAAAGCTTGAAATAGGAAAGGATACAACTTTGGACAGCTTCTGGAACTGTAATACTGATTTAAAGGATGGGGTACTTACATTAACACCTGTAGAGTATAACGGATCAGTTGCCTCCAAACAGACTCTTGGCGATATAGGAATTATCGTAACAGCGGCATCGGCAGGAGATTTTAAAGCTATTAATTCGGCAGTGCTTTATGTGGATGGGGTGGAATATACTCAGACACAAACAGCTGATGATAAAAAGGAAGAGCGTACTACAGAAGAAAAAACAGATAATAAAAAGGATGACAGCAAGAAGGACGATAACGGTAAGACACCTTTTGAAAATCATGGTAAACTTTCGGTAAAAGGAACCGATATAGTTGATGCAAACGGTGACAAATTCCAACTTAAGGGACCAAGTACCCACGGTATTGCATGGTTTCCGGATTATGTAAGCTATGATACATTTAAGACCTTCAGGGATGACTGGGGTGCTAATATGATTAGAATTGCCATGTATACCGATGAAAACGGCGGTTACTGCAGCGGTGGTGATAAGGCATATCTGAAAGGCCTGGTTGATGATGGTGTGAAAGCAGCTACGGATTTAGGAATGTATGTAATCGTTGACTGGCACATTTTGCATGATTTGAATCCTCAGGTTAATAAGGCGGATGCCATAGACTTCTTTGAAGAAATGTCTGCAAAATATAAAGATTACGATAACGTAATTTTTGAAATATGTAATGAGCCGAACGGCGGAACCTCATGGAGCGATGTAAAGAGCTATGCCGAGGAGGTTATTCCTGTTATAAGAGCCAATTGTCCGGATGCAATTATAATTGTGGGAACTCCTAACTGGTCCCAGGATGTGGATATTGCGGCAAATGATCCGGTAACAGGCTATGATAACATAATGTATGCAGTTCATTTTTATGCGACTACACATAAGGATAATATAAGAAATAAGGCACAGACAGCTCTCGATAAGGGAATACCGGTATTTATAAGCGAGTGCAGTATTTGTGATGCTTCGGGTAATGGTGCGATTGATTACGGTGAGGCAGATAAATGGTTTTCGTTTATAGATGATAATAATTTGTCTTATGCTGTATGGAACATTTCCAATAAGGACGAAACCTCATCACTTATCAGCTCGTCTTGTAATAAAACTTCGGGATGGAGTGATGATGAGCTTTCGGAAACAGGTAAATGGTTTAAGGAGCTTATGAGTAAGTAATTTTTTGTAATATGATTTAAAATATAAGTTGACAAATTAAGCGAGGTTGTACATAATGAGAGTTATTGCGGGAACAGCAAGAAGTTTGCCTTTAAAAACAATAGAGGGACTTGATACCAGACCTACAACGGACAGAATCAAGGAAACACTTTTTAATGTGATGATGGGATATATTCCCGAATCGAAATTCCTTGATTTATTTGCCGGAAGCGGAGGTATAGGAATTGAGGCGTTAAGCCGCGGAGCGACTTACTGTACCTTTGTTGAGTTAAATCCTAAAGCGGTTTCGTGCATAGAGGATAACGTAAGGTTTACAAAATTCACTGACAAATCAAATATAATTAAGGCAGATGCGGTTTCATATGTAAGAGGGCTTAAGGAAATAGATTATGATGTGATATTTATGGATCCTCCTTATGAAAAAGGCTATGAAAAACAGGTTTTAAATATACTTAAGGATAAGGTATTTAAAGAGGATACACTTATAGTTATAGAAGCCGTTCTTAATGAAGATTTTTCTTATGCAGAGGATATGGGCTTTGACATAATAAAGGGAAAAAGGTATAAAACAAATAAACATATTTTTTTGGAGAAAAGGGACTAAGATATGACGGTAGCGGTTTATCCGGGAAGCTTTGACCCGGTAACTTTGGGACATTATGATATAATTAAGCGTTCATCAAGCATTTTTGACCATGTAATTGTCGGTGTTTTGAACAATACATCAAAAACACCATTGTTTTCTTTGGAAGAACGTGTTAAAATGTTGAAAGATGCAGTGGAAGATTTGCCTAATGTATCGGTTGAGTCCTTTGAAGGACTCTTGGTTGATTTTGTTAAACAAAAAAAGACCAATGTTGTAATAAGAGGACTTAGAGCACTTACGGATTTTGATCTTGAGATGCAGATGGCACAGAGTAATCGTGTTGTTGCACCGGATGTTGATACGGTATTTTTATCAACCAGTATTGAGTATTCGTATCTAAGCTCAAGTGTTGTTAAAGAGTATGCAAAGTATGGAGTTGATTTAAAGGACTTTGTACCTGAATGTGTTATATCAAAACTCATGGATAAGATGAAATAAGCGTAGGAGGATTTCAAGATAATGGGTAAAAAAGGCGTAGAAGAAATGATAGACCAGATAGAGATTTTTATTGACAGCTGTAAATTTCAGCCTCTATCACAGACAAAGATTGTAGTTCATAAGGATGAGCTTGAATCAATGCTTGAGGAGCTTAAGCTTAAGCTTCCGAGTGAGATTGAAAGATGCCGAAAGATTATGCGTAATAAAGAGGCAATTCTTGCAGATGCAAGAACACGTTCTGACGCTATCATTACCGAATCTGTTAACGAAGCTAACCGTCTTGTTGACCAGCATAATATAACTGAACTTGCCAATGTAAGAGCCAATGAGATACTTGAGATGGCAAGAAATCAGGCACAGCAGATAGTTGATCAGGCTTCCGAGGAAGCAAATGAGATAAGACTTGGAGCTATGTACTATACAAAGGACAAGCTTTCTGAGATGAGAGATCTTTACAACAGAATTCACGATGTTGAGAGAGAAAACTACAGAACGCTTATTGAATCTATTGAAAGTGATACATATGTATTTGAAAATAATATAAGTGAGATGGAAGCAAATATAAATCTTCTTACTGCTTCAAGTAATATGTCATACGAAGAGCCTGATGAGGATTTGGACAATGCTTATGCTCAGGCACCGGAGTCACAGCCTGTACCACAGCCAGT
>CALGGL010000308.1 GCA_937915975.1 uncultured Lachnospiraceae bacterium
CCTCACAGGAATCCTCAGTTGCAGGATATCTTCCATGGCCCTGAACACTTATGGTAAACACAAAATCCTGACCTTCCGTTGCATCAAGACATTTAATTATGTCATTTGTAAGCGTATAATCCTTAGCCCAGCCTGTGGACGTAAATTGCAGATTATACATATATTCAAGAGAAGTAAAGTCATCAAAGCCCATAGTATTATAGACATCATTTCTGTCGTAAAATGATGACTTATTATTATGAATTGCATGAGTCGCATATCCCTGATCGGCAAGAAGACTGCACAGTGAAACCACAGGCACATCATTAACCGTTGTCTTATACGGATATTCTCCGGCACCAAAATATGTAGACTTAATTCCTGTCAAAACCTCAAATTCGGAATTGGCGGTTCCCGCACCTAAAGCCGGAACAGTCAAATATCCCGAAGGATACTCTTCCTTAAATTTAGTAAAATTCGGCACAGGATTTTCACTCATTGTAAGTCCCTTTAGTCCGTTCGGATCAAAGAAGGATTCCAACTGAATAATTATAATATTAGGTTTCTTTCTCTTACCCTTAACTCCAACTTCATCAAGCTCTGCTTTTATCTCCATTACAGCTTCTTTGCTGTAATCATCCGGCTTGCTTATACCGTTATCAATAATACTGTTTGTAAAGCAATATGCAAAGCCGTACTCCTGATATGCCATACCGAGATTTGCAAAATCATCGGAAATAATATTATGCTTAACACTGAAATTCGTAAAGCCCCAAACTATAAACCACGCAATTACACATGAAAGCATGGTAAGCTTAACATTCATTTGTCCCTCATATTTCGGAGTTTTCTTAAATAAAAATATTATTCCTACAATAACAAGAATAATTCCTATGACAATAAGCACCTGTTGAAACTTGGTATAATAAACATCTATCATACTGAATGTATCCTTAACCATAAGGAAGTCAACAGCCGCAAAAGGTGTTACTCTGAACCCTAAAACAACAAAGTTAATAACACCGCATATAAGCCAGATTATACTTATAAGTGCTATTCCAAAAACTCTCTTTCTGATAAAAAGCGCAAACAATAAGGTAAAAAATATAATTGATACATTATACAGATAGACTATCGGTGCATTAAAAATAAAGGCAAATCCCCTAAGAATTGAACGTCTGCCAAGAATCTCAAGAACAAGCTCTATTCCCAAAGCACACAAAAAACACCTAAATATCCAAGTATGTATTGAATATTTAACTGCCTTTTTTATCTTTTTACCTATCCTGCTCTTTTGTTTTTTTGATAATTCGGTTTCTGTTCCGCTTATTTCATCCTCATCTGATTTCTTTTTATCAGAAGACTTCTTTAAAGCCTCGTCATCTTTTTCGATGACATCCTCATCATCTGTATCAATTACCTTCTTGATACTTTTTTCAACCGTCTTATCATTTGTTTTTTTATTTTTCCTACTCATATCTCCACCACAAATTTCTGTAAAATATCCAGTAGTCAATCGTTCACTATATTATAGCAAAGTTTTATTTTTTTTCAACCTTAATATGTGAACATGCACCTTACACACTTTATAGGTACACGCAAACTATAAAATAAAATACTTTATCTCAAATAAAGTACCTGATTCATCCGAGGTTACATTTATATGTCCGTTATCCTCTTCAATTATGGTCTTTGACAGTGCAAGACCGATTCCTACACTGTCCTTTGAAGCATTTTCACCTTTATAAAATCTTTCAAAGATTTTATCGATATCTTTTTCCAAAATACCAATTCCGGTATCTATAACTTTTATTATTGCTTTATCATCTTCTTCATTAATTATAACAGAAACATTCCCATCTACTTTATTATATTTGATAGCATTTTGAATAATGTTTGTAAG
>CALGGL010000309.1 GCA_937915975.1 uncultured Lachnospiraceae bacterium
AGGAACAACTGTTGCTAAGGTTGAGCTTTATCAGGGCGATTGGGGATATAAATCAGGTGACGGCTCAGGCGGAAATACTCTTCCTGTATTTAATGATTCTTTAAAGGATGAAATACTTGATCTGGATGAGGTAACTGCAGTAGCATCCTATAGACTCGGTTCGATGTACAGCGGAGTTATGTACGGTGACAATCTCGTTAACAATACCACATTTGTGGGCGTGGATGAAGATTACTTTTCCGTAATGGGCTACAGTGTAAAAAAGGGAAGACTTTTTACGGAGCACGACAGAAAGAATTATAATAAGTTTATAATTCTTGATACTGTTGCTGCAGATGTACTTTTTGCAGGAGAAAAGGATTATATCGGGAAAACCGTTATTATAAAAAATGATGCTTATGTTGTTATAGGTGTTGTTGAACAGCAGGATTCATTCAGCCCTAAGGTTGAAAATCTGAATGACTGGTACACTTATTACTATAACGATGCTTCGGGAAAATATTTTGTAACGGATGATATCTGGCCGATGCTCTTTGGCTTTGATGAACCGTATAACGTGGTTGTAAAGCCGAGAAGTACAGAGGATATGACAAAGGCAGGAAGAAAGACCGCAGACATCTTAAATAATTTTATAGGTGCCAATAATAATACCGGTAATGATATGAGTGAAGATGAGTCCATGGGTGCTTCATTAAAATACAGAAGCGAGGATCTTCTTGAAAAGGCTAAGGCTTTGCAGGAGGTAAGTGCATCCACCAGTAAGCAGCTTATATGGATAGCGAGTATATCACTTATAGTAGGTGGTATAGGCGTTATGAATATTATGCTTGTTTCCGTAACGGAAAGGACGAGAGAAATAGGTCTTAAAAAGGCTTTGGGAGCAAGAAAGGGTGTTATTCTTGCACAGTTTTTAACTGAGGCAGCGGTGCTTACAAGCCTTGGTGGTATGATTGGTGTCGGAGCAGGTATAGGTCTTGCATATATCATATCCGATGTTGCGAAAACACCGGTTGCCATAAGTGGTGCAGCTATAGTTGTATCTGTTGTATTTTCGATGATAATAGGTATTGTGTTTGGATTCATACCATCGGTAAAGGCAGCAAACTTAAATCCTATTGATGCATTAAGATATGAGTAGTAGAGGTAATAATTATGTCAAAGGAAGCAGATGCAAAAAAAACAGAAGAAATAGAATATCTTTCAAAGCTTTCAAAGAAAAGGTTTTCCCGTGTGATTGCATGGATATGTATCATAATTATCTTTGCTCTTATAATAGCAACCTTTGTTACGGGAATTATGGGAAGCAAATTATTTCTCCCTTTTCTTGCCCTTACCATAACGGTGCCGTTTTTTATGTATATTGCACTTTGGCTTGGCAAGGTATTAAACCGTATGGGAGAAGACAAGAAATAAAATATTGAAATAAACACATATTTTTGATATACTATGCCTTGGTTGTTAATTTAAGTTTTATAGGGATAAGTTGGCATATAATTATGTGTTTGCTTATACGAGTAAAAGGATAAAGTATAAATAATATATAAGAGGTGCTAAATATGAGTTTATTAAAGGAATGGCGTGACCACGCATATGGTCTTGACGAGAGAACACCGGAAGGAAATAAGTTTTGGCTTGATTATTTTCAAAGAGAAAAGGCTATATATGAGCAGCTCTTGGAAGAGCCGGCAAAAGAGGTTAAGGGAACGGTTAAGGAGCTTGCTGAAAAGTATGATATGCCGCTTGAGCTTATGGTCGGATTCCTTGACGGTATAGACGAAAGCCTTATCAAGTCCAATGATGTTGACAATATAACTGAAGACAGTGAGGTATCACTTTTATTTGATCCGGAAAAGTTATATATGAATATGGTTGGCTGCAATGCAGAATGGCTTTACACACTTCCACAGTGGGATAAGATTTTCTCAGAGGAGAAGCGCAAGGAATTATATAAGACAGAGAAGTCTTCCAAGACAGTAATTAAGCCTCCGAAGGTTGGACGTAATGATCCATGTCCTTGCGGAAGCGGTAAGAAATATAAAAAGTGCTGTGGTGCTAACGCATAGTGATTATGTTTATATGCATAGCAATGTAGTTAATGCTGTGTAACTAATTGTATAGGAGTTTGTTTATGGATTACAGTAAGGAACAGTTGCGTGCCATAGAGCATGTTGACGGTCCGTGCATGGTTATTGCGGGACCGGGTTCCGGAAAGACAGCAGTCATTACAGGCAGAATAAAGTATTTAATTGAATCTGCGGGTGTATCGCCCGCAGATATTCTTGTCATTACATTTACCAGAGCGGCAGCAGCCGAGATGGAACAAAGATTTAAGGCTATGACAAAGGGGCACATTTACCCTGTCAGGTTCGGTACATTTCATTCTATTTATTTCTGGATTATTAAGACGGCATATAAGCTTAGTAATTCCAATATAATCTCAAACGAAGAAAAAAGAAAAATAATTGATAAAATTCTTGTGGGAATGTCTCTTGAATATGAAAACAAAGAGGATATAATATCAGGCATATTGTCCGAGATAAGTCTTGTAAAATGCGATATGCTGGATATAGATAATTATTACAGTAAGGATATGCCCGAAAATGAATTCAGAGAGATTTACAAGAGATTTATCGGGGAAATGAACCGTTTTGGCAAGATTGATTTTGATGATATGATGGTTATGTGTTATGAGCTTCTTAACAAAAGACCTGACATACTTGAAACTTGTCAAAAAATCTTTAAATATATAATGATTGATGAATTTCAGGACAGTAATAAAATTCAATATGAGATATTTAAAATGCTGGCACCGGATACAAGAGTTAAAGTGATATAGAGTAGATGGTTGAGGAGATATATACAAATGAAACTACAATTCAAACATCAGAAATTTCAGGAGGATGCTGCAAAGGCTGTTGTGGATGTGTTTGCGGGACAGCCATATCTGACACCAACATATATGATTGATAAAGGTAAAGGTTATATACAGCATAACGTCACGGAAGAAGAGGATTATACGGGATGGAGTAATCATAAGATTGTACCGGAGTTATCCGATGCAGTGATACTGGATCATTTACAGAAGGTACAGAGGGAGAACCAGATTGAACCATCATCAAAATTAGAAGGTCGATACAATCTAACTATCGAGATGGAAACAGGTGTAGGTAAGACCTATACATATTGTAAGACTATGTATGAGCTTAATAAACATTACGGCTGGAGTAAGTATATTATTGTTGTACCCAGTATAGCTATTCGTGAGGGTGTATATAAATCTTTGGAGGTTACTCAGGAACATTTTGCAGAAGAATACGGAAAGAAGATAAGATTTTTCATATATA
Source organism: uncultured Lachnospiraceae bacterium (assembly GCA_937915975.1). Lineage (GTDB taxonomy): Bacteria > Bacillota > Clostridia > Lachnospirales > Lachnospiraceae > Coprococcus_C. Next base: position 3,345 of record CALGGL010000309.1, read on the forward strand.
AATCTACGGATTTAACGGAGATAGACCGCTTTGCATCAGATAACTCTATTCATGTAATGATAATTAATTCTCAGGCATTTAATGCAAGGGGTAAGGATGCAAGAAGAATATTTATGGAGCTTGACAGTTTTCGTTCCAGAAGACCGATTGATGTGATTGCAAAGACTAATCCGATACTTATTATTGATGAGCCTCAAAGTGTAGAAGGAAAGCAGACAAAAGAGAGGTTGAAAGATTTCAACCCATTGCTTACACTGCGTTATTCTGCAACTCACAAATCAGACAGCATTTATAATATGGTATATAGATTGGATGCAATGGAGGCATACAACAAAAGACTGGTTAAGAAGATAGCAGTAAAAGGTATTACTGAATCCGGTAATACTGCTACGGACAGTTATGTGTATCTGCAGGGATTGAATCTTTCAAAAGATGCGCCAACAGCCACTATCCAATTTGATTATAAGGGAAAATCGGGAATACGGCAGGTTAGTAGAGTTGTAAAAATAGGGTATAACTTATATGCTAATTCGGGTGAATTACCGGAATATGAGAATGGTTTTGTTATTAAGTACATTGATGGTAGAGATGATTCTATTGAATTTATAAATGGAGTAAAATTATATGCAGGTGATGTTGTAGGCAAGGTGAGTGAAGAGCAGCTTAGGAGACTTCAGATCAGAGAGACCATTTTGTCACATATCGAACGCGAGCGGCAGTTGTTTCACAAGGGGATTAAAGTACTGTCATTATTCTTTATTGATGAAGTTGAACATTACAAAAAGTATGATGAAGCAGGACAGGCTCTAAATGGTACTTTTGCTGACATGTTTGAGGAGGAATACAAAGATATAGTCGGCAATCTCCAGATGTCCATTGGTGATGATGAATATATCAAATATTTGGATCAGATTTCACCTGATGCAACACATGCAGGATATTTTTCTATTGATAAAAAAGGTCGTATGACAGATTCTAAGCTTTCTGATAAGAAAGCTTGCGCTGCGGGCCGGCCGTTGCAAAGGACAGCCCGGGTGCCGAAAGGAAAGAGACGATGGGTAAAATCTATACATCCTTTACGGAACTGGTGGGGAGAACACCCCTGATGGAATTCAGAAATCTGGAAGCTGCAGAGGGGCTGAAGGCAAAGGACGCAGAGAGCGCAGAGGACGCAGAGCCTTGACATCATCCACCAACGCAAATGCCAATCAAACCCCGCCACGCTCCGCCACTTTTCCCTTTACCCTTTCAACTTTAAACTCCTTCAACCCTTTCAACCCCTTCAACCCAACCAAAGGCCTCCCATGAAACGCCTCGCCCTCCTCCTCCCCCTCCTCGCCCTCGCCGCCACGGGCTGCGCCACCCGGCAATCTGCAACGAACGACTCGTTCGGCAAACCCGTCGACGAAACGATGTATGCGTATAAATCCGTTCGTCCTGGTGTGAATCTGCAGATGATTCGTATCGCCTATGCCGTCGATTTCGGATTTCAACTGAACTCCGATGTGTTTCCCGCGGATGCCGACACAAACGATTTCGCCTATGTGACGGTGAATCATTTCGACGACGAGAATCCTAACATGTCGATTTCCGGGTTCCAACTTCGCAAGGGGAATGTGGCGGCAGCCCCGGTCACTTTTAAACCGTTGTCGAGAACTCGCATCTGGGAGAATGGAAGTTCCGGTTCTGGCGTGGAAAAGACACCGTCAACGAAATGGGACAACAATCGATGGTCAACGACCCGGAACCGACATTGGAGGTTTCTTTCCAGGATTTGTTCGATTCCATCTCGAAATGGAATCCGGTGGAGGCAGGGCCTTCCTCGTCCGTTGCAC
>CALGGL010000310.1 GCA_937915975.1 uncultured Lachnospiraceae bacterium
CTTTCCCTACACGACGCTCTTCCGATCTGTGCTGCAACCTTATATGTTTTTCCGTAAAATGTGATTTTCTTATCTGCAGGCACATTTACATTTGACCCTACTATAATCTCACCGTCCGCAAGTCCTCCCTTGTAGTTTTCCTTTATCCACGGTGTTATTGAAAAATCCGTCTCAGGGTCAAAGCCTATTATCTGAACTCTGGTAGAACAACAGCTTGCCTTAGCGGATGTCAGATAAAACTGAGTTGTAGATGCCTCTATACCCTCTATATCCAAAACCTTCTGACACAGCTTACCATTCATATAATAATTTCCGGTGATACCCTGCAAAAATATATCATCCACGCTTCCGTGTCCGGCCGCCGAAGTCGGCACCACTATAATATCTGCCCCAAGACGTGCTTTATATGCCATAAGCCCGTTTCGTAAACTTAGCATGGTTATGGCACCCGTAAACAATGTAAGCGAAAGAAATATCACCAAAAGCAACATGACAAATGTGCGAAACGGCTTTCCTATTATATTTTTTACGGCAATTTTTGATGTGAAACTCAATTTTTTCTTTAACCTCTCTTGTGCTTTTCCTTATTTAAACTACCAATACAAAGCAATATATCACCAAGTATAATAATTATCCAGACTATACAGATTCCCATATTCCATGGTTTTGTAAGCGAGCGGCATTTCATGTCCTCCATCATACACAAATTGATAACTCCACCCGGAATCATAAGGCTGAAAACAAGCACTCCTATAAAAGCTATGTCCATACCGATTTTTATTTTTTCATCCGGCATAAAAACATGTATAATGCATAAGACAAGCATAGTTATCGACATAGCTTTAAGTGTTTCACCTGCCCAGTGACAGCTCATAAAACCTTCACCCATAGGCTCACACACCTTAAACCAGCCTCTTATACCGGCTGTAAATACTATAGCTATAATAACCAATAAAATATCTGTTACTCCAAGTTTTATTTTTTTGTTGTTTACTATCATTTTTTTCTTCTCCTTCTTTTATTCCATATAACATAAGCATTTGAATTTACCAAGAGCTTCTCCGTATCTATGTTTCTCGGACATACGCCCTTACACGCAAGCGACTTGCCACAGCCCTCATATATATGTTTTTCATACATCTTAGAGAGCTTCTTTATATCCTCCCTTGACATCTCGGATATAAGCCTGTTAGTAACAGGCACGGCTGACATTCCAAAAAAACTTCCTCCACTATAGAAGTTCGGACAAATCTCAAGGCAAATTCCACATTGTATACATTCGGATGACTCATAAGCAAGCTCACTTTCAGAATCGTCCAAATTTGAGTCATTAGAGAGCCAAAGCTTTAGCGTTTTTAAATTTTCATAAAGTATACTTCTGTCTACAACAAGATCACATACCACCGGAAATTTACGCAAAGGCTCAACTGTAATTACCCCATCTTTAAATTCCGAAAGCTGTGCATCACATGCAAGACGTGGTCTGCCACATATAACCATGGCACAGGCTCCACATTTTTTTTGCAGACAGCTTGACTGCCACATAATCTTCCTTGCTTCATTACCCTCTGTATCTATTAGAACCGTATTGCTGTTTAATTTATTTAAAGCCGTAGCGACGGTATTATTTTCATTATCAGTTTCATATTTGAAGCTTTGAAAGTAGGGTTTACTGTTATTATCTTTTCTTCGGAGAACTTTAATTTCATATATCATATACCCAATCCCCATCATCTATATCAGCGAAATATAGTTTTATCTTACCATCCTCAAACTTAGCTACAGATGTTTTTTTGTATTCATCTTTTGCATCAGGATAGTCAATTCTGTAATGCGCCCCCCTGCTTTCCTTTCTTTCTATGGCAAGCCCTACCATAGCAAGTCCAAGTCTTGCCCTTGATATATCGATATCGCTCATACCGGATTCCTCAATCATAGAAGCAATGCTGTCATAAGCCTTAACCATACTCTCTTTATCTCTGACTATACCAAGTCCTTCACGCAAGATATTCTTAAGTCTTTCATCATATAGCGGGGTAGAAGTGTAATCAGTTAAATCATAATTAGTTTCTTTAGGATTCTTTTCATAATATGCTGCCTTGTCAATCTCTTCAGTATTTTTTTTAACCTCGTCTGCCGTTTCAGTCTCTTCATCCCTTTTTCCATCCAAGGCTGCCGTGGCAGCTTCTGCAGCTACTCTTCCACCATATAAAGCGCCAAGCATTGAATTGCCACCAAGTCGGTTAGCGCCATGATACTTGCATGCAGCTTCACCTGCCGCATAAAGTCCCTTTACATTTGTTTCATGTCTATCATTAACCCTTATGCCACCCATAAAAAAATGTATTCCCGGCGATACAGGTACAGGCTCTACAGCCGGATCAAGAAAAAGATATTCTATAATCTCCTTTCTTAAATCCGAAAGCTTTTCCTTCCAAACAAAAGCTTCTATACCTGTCATATCAAGATATACATCGCCGGTACAAGAAGGGTTTTCTCTAACAAGGGTCATCTCTCTTGAAATCACATCACGTGGCATTAGATTTTTTAACTCGGGATATTTTTCCTCCATAAAATACCACGGTTTTCCATCTCTCATAATATATAGTCTTCCGCCTTCACCACGTGCCGCTTCACTTATAAGCATTCTTTTATCACTTATCGAAACAGTAGTCGGATGATACTGGATGAACTCAAGATTTGCAAGTTCCACACCCGCATCAAATAATATAGCGGCAGCATTTCCGGTGTTTTGTGTGGTTCCGGTAGTAAGTCCCGGAAATATACCATTTAATCCACCTGTACATATTATTGTTTTACCTTTAAAGATAATGTTTTTATTATTAAATGTGTCGGTTACAGTTATTGAATGCAAAATCCCATCCGAAATTCCAACCTTTGTAAATACATGATGCGGATATCTTTTTATCAGTCCATCCACTTCATACTTTCTTGCTTCATCTATAAGCGCAGTCATAATCATCTTACCGGTACTGCTTTTTGCATAAGCTGTACGTTTCTTTTTCTGACCACCGAAATTTCTAAGTATTATCTGACCGTTTTCACTACGAAACGGTACTCCAAGCCTTACCAGATCAGCAACGACAGAAGGCGCATTTTCAGTAAGTCCGCGTACTGCATCATAAGACTCCAGATAAAGCCCGCCCTTCATGGTATCTTTAAAATGCTCCATAGTGGTATCATTTTCACCCATTGTGTTAAGCGCTGCATTTATTCCACCCTCGGCAAGAACCGACTGAGCACGTTCAGAAGGCAAGGCCGATATGAGATTACATGAATAACCTTTCCTTGCAAGCGTAATTGCCGCTGAAAGTCCCGAAAGACCTGCACCAACTACATTTATGGTTGTAAAATCGCTCATGAAGGTCCTCCTAATTTCTCATCCACCTTAGATAATATATAACAAATGCCACTGCAAACACGAGTAAAATAGCCGAAATCACCAAAAGTATATCAACCAGATATCTCTTAAAACCTTTTATTCCCATACCGACAAATAATGGTCGTATATTGGTCAGTATATGAACCAAAAGAGTAAGCACAAGCAGGATCTGTGATACAAGCCTTCCTGTATTAAAAACCTCTAATCTATACGCACCTGAATTTGATGGTGAAAATATCGTAAGATGCATAACAAGTGGTATTATAACCGTAAAGCCGCTTATCCTTCTTGCCCAAAAAAGACCATTACCCTTAAAATATCCTGCTCCTGATTTTTTTCTCGCATAAAGTGTCCTATATGTGAGTATTGACACAATTATAATATGAACCACAGCAAGTCCCATACCAATCCTTGCAACAAGCTTGAGCGAATCCGTATCCGCCCCGATAAGCTTAAACGCCCCCATAACTCCATGAGCCAAAAAGGTTATAAGCATAGCTATTACCACATATAAATTGAGCTTTCTCATACTATTTTTTTCCTCCGCTTACCTGTATCACGGTTACTCCATCCATAGCATCACCGGGTGCAAGCTTTAAAGCATCTGCCATTTCCTTCGAAAGCACAACCACATCTATATATCCTGCTTCAGCTTTTGATACAAGAAGTGTCGGATTTTCAGTTCTTATCGTCATCTGATTTTCCGGAAGCTGCGCCATAAAACGTTTTGCAAGCTCCATACCTGTCGCATCTCCCTCTGCCGTTATACATCTTATGTCCTCAAATATTACCCCGAAATCTCCATCAGTGAAAAACTCCTTCCATGCCTCAATAGAATCCTTATGAAGAGAAGTATTTATAAGCACGATGAAATCTCCGGAGGGTTGATCAGGCAGCTCTATACTTGCCTGAGTTACAGCGTCGATGGAATCATCCTTTTTACCCGGCATGCCAAACACAAGCAGATATGGTAAAACCAAAAAGAGAAAAAGCATGACTGCCACACGCAATATATGTCCAAATAAACCATATAGCTTCATCTGCTTTTCCTCCCTATCATATAAATCTATTTTCCTCATAGATTGTTAATCTTATTTTTTAGCCTTCGATAAGGCATCATTTACCGCCTCTGTAAATTCATTATAAGAAATAGTTGCTCCCGATATGGCATCCACCTTATCGACAGATCCCTTCTCAACCAGACCTGCAGCATACTTGCCTGCCGACTGCACTGCCTTCTGGGCCTTAAGTCTGTTTTCCTTGGAATATTCAGAACCATAGTTTTCATCCTTTACGGTTCCGTCCAACTCATACATGGTAAATGTGCAGCTTATAATCTTATTGTCCTTTATCTCTATTTCGACCTGACCGTATCCTGCACCAACACCACTTTCGTCAGCCTGATAATCCGAACTTCTCCCTGTATATGTTCCATCAGTATAGTTTACCGTTTCAGAACTTTTACCACATGCACAGATACCAATACTTAAACAAAACAATAATGTTACTATATACAATTTATTTATTATTTTATTTATTATTTTATTTTTCATTTCTATTTCTCCTTAAAGCTTTCATTCATCGTATCTGATATTATCTTTCCGTACTCAAGTCGTACAGTTCTCTCGGCAACCTCACCAACCTCAGGGTCATGTGTTACAACTATAAGGCTCGTTCCTTCCTTGTGAAGCTCATGAAATATATCAAGAACAATATTTTCATTGGCCTCGTCAAGATTTCCTGTTGGCTCATCCGCAAGTATAAGCTCAGGTGAATTGATTAGTGCTCTCGCTATGCAAACTCTCTGCTGCTCACCACCCGAAAGCTGACTTGGCAGATGCTTTGCTCTTTGTGCAAGACCAACTCGTTCTAAAGCTTCCATTGCTTCTTTTTCATCTGGAAGACTGTGATAATATTGAGCGAGCATGACATTTTCGA
>CALGGL010000311.1 GCA_937915975.1 uncultured Lachnospiraceae bacterium
ATAATCAGGTAAATAATACTGACAACAGCGATACAACCTCCTCAAGCGAATCATCTGATACCAACACAACCTCTGATGTTATCAAGGGCATATGTCAGATGCCATATGAAGGAGAAGGCGGAGGTTATCTTATAGGAGTTGAATCCTACGATAATCCTGACCAAGCCTACAGCTATGAAATGCTTATTCTTGATTGTACGTTACTCGCAGACGGAAAAGATGCATGGATATATACAACGGGAAGATGTTATGTATCTGAAGGTAATGCATTATGGACAATATGGCAGCCTGAATACGGATATTACTGGACATTGTTCAGGGTATATGATGCTGACGGCAACATTATTGGAGAAGAATGCTACGGTTTTGCAAATATATGCGACTAAAAAAAATACGGGGACAGGTATCTGTCCCCGTGTTTTTTATTTTCCAAGTCTTGCAAGAAGCTCTGCTCTTCTTTCTTCGTTGCCCGGCTTTCCAAGAAGTGCAAACATGTTCTTCTTGTAGCTTTCTACACCCGGCTGGTTAAACGGATTAACGCCAAGTACATATCCGCTCACACCGCAGGCAAACTCGAATACATAGAAAAGCTCTCCGATTGTAAGCTCATCTATCTTGTCTATATCAACTCTGATATTAGGAATTCCACCATCAACGTGTGCAAGGATTGTTCCGTTCATAGCACACTTATTTACAAAATCAACTGTCTGTCCTGTGAGGTAATTAAGTCCGTCTAAGTCTACAGGCTCCTCTTCCATGATAACAGTTTCTCTTGAATTAAGAACATTTATAACAGTCTCATAGTGGTTCTGAGTACCCTCCTGAATAAACTGTCCAAGTGAATGAAGGTCGGTAGTAAGATCAACTGCGGTTGGGAATATTCCCTTGCCGTCCTTACCTTCACTCTCACCGTAAAGCTGCTTCCACCACTCTGATACATAGTGAAGTGACGGCTCATAGTTAGCAAGAATCTCCATTCCAAGTCCTTTTTCATGAAGCACATTTCTAACTGCAGCATACTTCATGGCATCATTGTTATCAAATTCATCATTTATGCAGTATTCTCTTGCATTTGCAGCACCCTGCATAAGCTTATCTATATCGGCTCCGCTTACGGCAATCGGAAGTAATCCAACAGCAGTAAGAACCGAGAAACGTCCTCCTACATCATCAGGTACCACAAATGTTTCGTAGCCTTCCTCTGTAGCAAGAGTCTTGAGTGCTCCCTTTGCCTTATCGGTAGTAGCATATATTCTCTTAGCAGCCTCTTCCTTGCCATACTTAGCCTCAAGCTTCTTCTTGAAGATTCTGAATGCGATTGCAGGCTCGGTAGTTGTACCTGACTTTGATATTACATTTACCGAGAAATCCTTGTCAGCTATTGCATCCATAAGGTTTGCAAGGTATGTACTGCTTATGTTATTACCGCAATAATAAATCTCAGGAGTCTTACGAACCTCCTTAGTTACCGAGTTATAAAAGGAATGACGAAGTGCCTCTATAGCAGCTCTTGCACCAAGATATGAACCTCCTATACCTATAACCACAAGTACATCTGAATCACTCTGAATCTTTGCCGCTGCCTTCTTAATTCTGTCAAACTCTTCCTTATCATAATCTACAGGAAGATCAATCCATCCGAGGAAGTCATTGCCTTCGCCTGTCTTCTCAAGAAGAGTCTTCTTAGCAGCCTTAACTCTTTCGCTCATAGCTGCTACATCTTCTTTTGAAGCCTTGAATTCTGTGTTGCCAAAATCAAATTTAACTGTCTTTGCCATAATATATCTCCTTATCTTAATATTTTCTAAAACAACTAAATTTCATTTTAGCATTTAAACACCTTTTATACAAGGAAAATATTATTTCAGCTCATTCAAACTCGCAAACCGGTATCCTTTCTGCTTTAAATTTCGTATAACAGTTTGAAGTGCCTCGGCATTGGAGGATGATACATTATGCATTAGCACAATAGCACCGTTATGATGGTATTTGTTAAAATGATTTATTACATATTCCGCACCGGGCTGTTTATTCACATCATAATCCAGATACGCCATGCTCCAGAAAATAGTCTTGAACCCTAAGTCATGGGTGATTGCCAGGGTTCGCTCGCTGTATTCTCCACATGGTGGGCGAAAGTACGGATCCATATCATATCCGGTTGCTTCCTTCATATAATCTGCGCAGCCGCTTATTTCCTGTATAATCTCCTCATATGACTTCGTCGGTAATGACGGATGGGTTATGGTGTGATTGCCAACCTGATGACCTTCCTCCTTCATCCTCTTTGTTAAATCTATGTTATCTCTTATATATGTCTTGGTAACGAAGAAGCACGCGGGTACATCCTCCTTATAAAGAACATCGAGTATCTGCCCGGTATATCCGTTTTCATAGCCGCAATCAAAGGTAAGATAAATAACCTTATCCTCATCGGATGCATTTTTATCCAGATAATAGGCGCCGTAATCTGATAGTTCCACTGCATCATCGCAGCCGCTTGGTCCATGATTATTATCCCTTTTAATCCACCATGAAAACTTTTCATTATTAAATCCGTAATAATATTCCTTCTCCCGGATATTATTCACAATCGGCTGTTTAGTATATCTTAAATCCGTATCGTTATTTGTATTAGCGTCTTTGGTTTCACTGCCATAATCTCTTATAGCAACCGTGTCATCCTCTCTTTTACCATAGCTTATAAATTTCTTTTCCTTTACAAGCCAAAACACCAAAAGGACTCCGATAACAATTAAAAATATTTTTATAAATCTTATTTTTTTCAAGAAAAGAATTCCCTTAGAAAGCTGTTAAGCACCGCCTCATCCGTCTCCTCACCGCTTTCGGTTTGCACACTTTTTATATGAGGAGATGCGTCTATAACATTGTCTCCTCTTATATCATGTAAGGATTGTTCCGGTTTGGCGAGACTGTCTGAAATAATCGTTGCTGCCGCCTCTGACTCGACAGATTTACCCTTTTCACCCCGTTTTAACTCACCTATGTCTGACTTAAGATTCTCATACTGTATGCCGCCCAATTCCGTCCGTCCCCGATTTCTGATTGAATCGGCAGGAGTTCCGGGTACATTATCCAGATAATCTCTTATATTAGCTTTCAATATCTCCAATTTATTATTTATTAAAAATATATTCTCAACAATCATCAAAAATGCACACACGCATACCGCATTTGCGATAAGCTCAACCATTTCGGGGCTTCCTCTCCATGACACATCATAATAAAGGAAATTTCCCGCCACCACACCGGCAGTCAAAAGACTTAGCATAAGCCCCGTCCGCCGCCATACATATAACGGGAATCCGAAATACCGCATACTCCGCACATTTTTATCGACAAAGGAAGCACTGCTCCCCGTATTGATTCCCAGGCTTTTCCCGTTCATATACTTTAATCGCATAATTCTTAACGCCCGTCTTTTGGTGGTTGCCATATTTCCGGAAGCCTTTATCATTCTTTTCATATGTACATTTGCCATCATTTTAAGAATAAGTCCCAGCAGTCCTATCCCCCAAAGAATGTATACGCTCGTTCCAAACCCCAGAATTGAATCAAACATTTTATATCCCTCTTTCATATAATATTATTATACGGAAATGTTATGCATCCGGCTGCGACACCCTTATGCCCTCTTTTTCTGACATACACCACTACTTTTTTGCCGGACAGATGCATCTTCGAATAAATATCTCCATATAACATTGCCGTGATTATAAAAAACGTGAACTTAAGAAATCAAGACCGATTAAAACGAAACATTCTCACAAATTGCGACAGAAAATATTACTTTAAGGCTAACGTTAAATGTGGTATACTTATATATATTTTTTCAGGAGGTTAAAATGAAAAGGATTGTTCTAACAGGCGGTGGAACCGCCGGACACGTAACTCCAAATATGGCACTGATACCCGTTTTAAAGGAAAAGGGCTATGATATACATTACATAGGTTCATATGAGGGAATAGAAAAAAAGCTTATCGAAGAAATGGATATTCCTTATCACGGAATCGCTACAGGCAAATTAAGAAGATATCTCAGTGTGAAAAATCTTACCGATCCGTTCAGAGTAATTAAAGGTCTTGGCGAAGCAAAAAAGCTCATAAAAGAGCTTAAACCGGATGTAGTATTTTCCAAGGGAGGCTTTGTAGCCGTTCCCGTTGTACTCGCAGCCAAGTCCAATCACGTTCCATGTATCATACATGAATCCGATATGACACCGGGACTTGCCAATAAGATTGCAATACCGAAAGCCTCCAAGATATGCTGCAACTTCCCTGAGACCTTAGAAAAGCTTCCTCCCGGCAAGGCAGTTGTTACCGGAACACCTATAAGAAAGGAATTATTTGAAGGAGATTCCGCAAAGGCAATGACCTTCTGTGGCTTTAAGGAGATGCGTCCGACACTTCTTATAATAGGCGGAAGTACCGGAAGTGTCCGTGTAAATGAAGCAATCTGGTCCTGTCTTGATGAGATTACCCAAAAATACAATGTAATC
>CALGGL010000312.1 GCA_937915975.1 uncultured Lachnospiraceae bacterium
AAAGCTTAATCTCTATCTCATCTCCTACGGAAAGCTTGGATTTTTTCAGTATAGAGTTATTGACATAAACCTCGCCTTCTTTGACCTTATCTATACTGTTGTTATCCTTATCAAAATATTTGATGGCAGCTCTGTCAACAGATACCACCAGCGAAACATTCTGATATTCAAATGCCTTCTTTCCATCGTGAAGTACATCCGTGCTGTTTGCGTAAATCAATTCCTCGATACGGTAATCCTTTACAAAGTTTTCCTTATCAAGAGCTTCCTCTATAGAGGTATCTCCCTCTCTTGACATGGATATTACAAAATAATTTCCGTCAAGACCTGCCTTGTCAAAATAATAATCCAGTCCGCTCACAACCGTAAAAATGTTGTTTACGCTTGCCGCAACAAACATCGCCGAAAGAATCACAAAAAGCAAAAGAATAATATTCATGGTCTTTTTTCTTTTTAAATCTTTTTTCAAAATCCTGAAAAACATAGCTTTTTCTCCTTTAATTTATTTCTCACTGTAACGGTTCTCATTGACACACTTTACAAACTTCCGACTTTGTATAAAATGTACACGCATGGCACGTTGACACTTAACGCCATGCTTAGCACATTTTTTTACAAAGTCTGCTATAGTTCATAGTATAAAAATGTGTCAATGAGAACCGTCCATGTGACACACAAATTCACTTTACAAGAAGACTATAACATGCAAATTATTAAAAAATAATTAAATGAGAAAAGCGGTTATTTATTTTATATCAAGCAGGTCTTCTACACGACATCCCAAAGCAAGTGCCAAATACGCAACCATACGTGCACCGGCTTTATTAATATCCTTTGCATCTGTCTCGTATTGCTGCAAGGTTCTTAAATTTACTCCTGAATTTTCCGATAATTCTTTTTGTGTCATACCGCATAGAATTCTTTTTTCCTTTATCTTATTCACATTCTTATCAGGCAGACTTCTTTTGTCTATAACATCAACAGTCTTTTCAAGGGATGCCTCATGCAATGTATTATATAAACTAATCAGCTTACTCAGTTTCATACTATTAAACATTTTTTTAAACGAGCAGCCTTTATACCATTGATAATAGGCCGCCGAATATCCGCTCCAGTATTCTTTTGACAATTCATATCCGTATCTGGCTTCTCTTATATAATCCTCCGCACCGGCCTCTCTCATAACAAACATAACAAGTTCGATTCCGGACATACCCGATACAAGCTTCGGCTCCCCCATTCCAAAACGATGAGCTATGCCGGTTGCCATAAACATACCCGAAAATTCATCCGCAGCAAGTCCGCAAGAATTAACCGCATAATCAACCGCCTCACCAAGATTTCTCATAGCATCATCAAGATACATTTCATTATAAGCACGACTCATAAAATCACTTATCCTTTCTTATCAAATCCCTTATATAAACACCGTTTATATAAATCTGATCCGCCTCTTTTTGATACTCAGCACGTGCTTCGCTGTCACGTTTCATACGCTTTGCATAATACTCATCACTATCGCAGTTCTCAAATCCGATAAATTTAATCCTGTCAAAGGCTCTTTTACTTTTTAATACATATTGTTCACCAAGCTTACCGAGTCTCATAGCACGGGATAATTGTTCAAGAGAAATCTCATTTGAAAGAAATGATCTCGCAAATGAAAAATAAGAATCATCTGCCCTATAACCTATTATCATATCAACATCATCAAGCAAAATAAGATAATTTGAAATAAGCCACTTTGCTCCCTCCTTCATAATCGGAGTCGAAAGTCTGATTTGCCTATAATTAACAAGCAAAGCAAGCCAATGTAAAATATTATAGTCTTTATTCGAAAGATTAAGAATTTTAAATCCATCTGTGTTAAGACTGTACTTATTAACAAAGCCGTCATCCGATTCGGTTACCGCCCACTCCTTAGCAAGTTCAATATGTTCCGTCATATAAAAGCCCTGTCCGTAATCATTATGCTCATATCCCGCTTTATACTCAGGTTTATTAACAATCTTTTGTGAACCATGATATAAAATCAAGTCATTCATACTCTCATCACCTTCCTATAATACTGATAAATAATTTTATGTTTTTAATCAAATCTATTATAATTCACACTTTTTTTGCAGCTGAACTTTCATAGAAATAAAACTACTTCTGTAGAAGTAGTTTTATTATACTTCCACAGAAGTAGTTTCGTCAATAAGTATATGTACTTTATTATCTCACTTTTTTAGCTTACCACATTTTCTTTTCGGCCTTCCGTAAATGCCTTAAAGTTATTTGCCACGATGTCGACAAGTCTCTTTCTTGCATCTACACTTGCCCATCCCATATGCGGGGTAAAGGTCATATTGGGTGCGTCAAGCAAAGGATTATCTTCTTTCATCGGTTCAACCGAAACAACATCCACACCTGCTGCCGCAACCTTACCGCTCTTAAGCGCCGAAGCCAAATCAACTTCATCGACAAGACCGCCGCGACTTACATTTATTATAATCACTCCATCCTTCATCTTGTTGATATTGGACTTATTTATTAGCTTTTCAGTATCAGCGGTTAGCGGACAATGAAGCGATACTATATCCGCCTTTTCAAACAAGGTGTCAATATCTGTAAACAAAACCTTATCATCCGTGTATTTTTCCGGATGTGCCGTATTTACAAGAACATTCATATTAAATGCCTTTGCGATTTCGCAAACTCTTCTTCCTATATTTCCGTAGCCGACAACCCCTATGTTTTTTCCTGCAAGCTCAGTTACGGGAGCAAGCCAGTAGCAAAAGATTTCCGACTTAATCCAATCACCGTTATGCACACTCTCATTATGTCTGCTTATATGACAAACCGATTCAAGAATAAGTCCCCAGGTAAGCTGAGCAACCGAATCCGTACTGTATGCCGGAACATTTGTAACCGTTACATTGTGCCTTTTTGCCGCCTCAATATCAATCACGTTATAGCCTGTTGCACAGACACCGATATAGCGGATGTTTGGACACCTATCAAACACTTCCTCATCCATTTTTATTTTATTAACAAATAAAACATCAGCATCTCCTATATGCTCATACTTATCCTGCTCGGTTGTATTTGCATATATCTTTGTATCAATAAGCTTCGTCAACGGTTCCCACGAAAGATCATTGTGATTAACCGCATCCCCCTCAAGCAAAACTGCTTTCATACAAATATCCTCCAATTATTTCTTTATTTCAAACTAAGCCCGCACATCAAACTGTCTGATCCCACGTTACATATATGGATATTCTTGTTCATGCTTCCCATCTTATATCCACCCAGATCAAGTGTTACATATGAGAAACCAAGCTCTTGAAAATATTTATTAATAAATTCAGAAATCTCCGGTCTGATTATTTTTTCGAAATCCTTCTTTTCAACCTCAATCCTCGCCATATCACCATGTATGCGGACACGCATCTGCCTAAAGCCAAGCTCCAAAAGCTTTTCCTCAGCCCTTTCCACCATACCGAGTTTTTCCTTTGTGATGGTTTCGCCATATACAAATCTTGATGCAAGGCACGCATAAGAAGGTTTGTCCCATGTAGGAAGATCAAGCTCCTTTGAAAGCTTACGTATATCCTCTTTAGTAAGCCCTGCATATCTTAACGGGCTTTTAATCTCAAGCTCAGCCACTGCCATAAGCCCCGGGCGGTAGTCTCCTTCATCATCCACGTTTGAACCCTCGGCAACATATTCTATGCCACGCTCGGAAGCGATATCCTTTATTTTGGAAAAAAGATTTTTCTTACATAAGTAGCATCTGTTTTTGGGATTTTTACAAAAACCTTCAACCGAAAGCTCATCCGTCTCCAAAACAATCTGTTCTATACCCTCTGCCTCACAAAAAGCCTTTGTCTCCTCAAGCTCCCTTGCCGGAAACGAGCAGGACTGCGCAGTTACCGCCACCGCCTTATCACCTAGGACATTATGTGCCTCCTTTAACAAAAAGGTTGAATCAACCCCCGATGAAAAAGCAACCAAAACACTTCCAAGCTCACGCAAATATTCTTCTAACTTTTCTTTCTTTTTATATAATTCTTCCATAAATTCCCTTTCTTGTATCAAACTTATATGTGACAAGTTTACGCTCCCATATCACAGTTGTGCCAAGACTCTTGCTCAAATAAACTAATATATGTCACTCTTTAATCAGTTTCTTTACCTCTTCGATACTGATATTTTTATCCCTTGCTATGCGTGCCAAATCATCGTATTCATATTTGCATCTTTTAACACCATATCCTGATGAAATCTTTTGTCTTACTTCGCCATAAGGAGTTTCCATAGACTCTATCTGACGTTCCAACACATATCTCTTTGTCTCGGTCTCACGCACTCCGATAGTTGTTGTATATTTAAATATCAGTTCAATCATTTTCTCTTTGATTTCTTCTTTACACATAACCCGTATAAGGGTGCCCGGTCTTGATTTTTTCATACCGATCGGAATAGTATAAACCTCAAGTGCACCGCCATCAAACAGCCTTTCTGTTGCAAAACTTATTTCCTCCGCAGTCATATCGTCCACATTACAGGATAATTCAAGAACGGTATCCGTCTTATCATCTGCTTCACCCATCATAGCTCTTACACAGTTAGCAGCTTCAAAATCCTTCTTGCCCATTCCGTATCCGATAGCATGTGTTTTCATAACCGGAATCTCACCAAAACTGTCTGTGAAATATTTCAACAAAGCGGCTCCGGTCGGAGTGCAAAGCTCTCCGTTTATCTTACCGCCATAAATCGGTACGTCCTTCAAAATATATGCTGTAGCCGGTGCCGGCACCGGAAGTATGCCGTGTGCACACCTAACCTGACCACTTCCTACGTGCACAGGCGATGCAACAATTCTTTCAGGCGCAAGTTCTTCCATAAGCATACATACCATAGTTACATCCGCAACTGCATCCATGGTTCCAACCTCATGAAAATGTATCTCGGAGACCGGTCTTCCATGCGCATGACTTTCTGCTTCAGCAATTAATCTATACACTGCAATCACGTCATTTTTCACTTTATCAGAAGCATTCAAGCTATTAACAATATGCTCTATATCATACATGCTTGCATGGTGATGATGTCCGTGTTCGTGGTGATGTTCGTGCTCGTGTTCTCCATGGTCGTGGTGATGGTGTTCGTGCTCGCCATGCTCATGATGATGCTCGTGTTCATGCTCATGATGGTGCTCGTGCTCATGCTCATGATGGTGCTCGTGCTCATGTTCGCCATGCTCATGATGATGTTCGTGCATATTTTCATCTTCCTCGGTGCCATTCACCCTAACTGCGATATGTGTTCCGGTAATTCCACACTTCACAGAACTTTCCTTTTCAACCACCACACCGGGTATCGAAAGAGAATTTATTTTATCTATAAATTTATCAGGTTCAGGCAGAAGTTCAATCAACGCTGCCGCAAGCATATCTCCCGCTGCTCCCATACTGCAATCCAAATATAAAGTTTTCATCGTAAACCTCCATACAAAAATTATTTCAATTTATCGTGTGTGTCATTGAAAACAATTCTTACCGACACAATAAAAAACTTCGCCGGATTATCAAGATACACTATAATTAAAAAGATAGTTATGAGAGCATTTAGCCCGATTTGCGTTAAATCAAAAGCGAATGATTGCAGATGATTCGCTCAGAAAATGATTTGTTTGAGCGTACGCGAGTTTATCATTTTCGTGCGAATCTCAAAATCATGAGAGTCTTGATTTAGCAAATTGATGGCTATCTCTCATAACTATCTGTTTATATTGCAGTTTATCTTGATAATCTCCAAAAAATTCACCTGTGATTTATCATGCTTGCAAGATATCCTGCTCCAAATCCGTTGTCGATATTTACAACCGACACTCCGCTGGCACAGGAATTAAGCATGGATAAAAGCGCGGAGAGTCCTCCGAAGGATGCCCCATATCCGACACTTGTCGGTACTGCTATGACCGGGCAATCGCAAAGTCCCCCGACCACACTCGCCAAAGCGCCTTCCATACCGGCTATGGCAATCACAACGCTCGCATTCATAAGCTCCTCCTTATACGCAAGCAGCCTGTGAATTCCTGCGACACCGACATCATAGATTCTCGTCACTTCATTTCCAAGTGACTCGGCCGTGATGGCAGCTTCCTCTGCAACAGGTATGTCACTTGTGCCCGCAGTCGCAACAACAATCTTTCCTATACCGTCCGCCTTGGGAAATGTACCGTAGAATCCAATTCGCGCATCAGCATAATATGTTATCGGATAATTCTTTGATAAATCTTTTGCCTTATCAGGTTCAATCCTTGTTATCAGGATTTTATCCTGTCCGTTTTCCTTCATCACATCAATAATGCCGCTTATCTGCTCACAGGTTTTTCCGGCTCCGTATATAACCTCCGGCACCCCTTGTCTTATCTTGCGATGATTATCAACCTTTGCAAATTCAATATCCGTAAACGGTTCAACCTTTAACCTTAAAAGTGCATCATCAACCGAAAGCACTCCGTTTTTTACATCCTCAAGTATACGCTTAGTTTCATTTACCATATAATCATATACTCCTAACTTTTGACTAATTATAATCCGCTAAAA
Source organism: uncultured Lachnospiraceae bacterium (assembly GCA_937915975.1). Classification (GTDB taxonomy): domain Bacteria; phylum Bacillota; class Clostridia; order Lachnospirales; family Lachnospiraceae; genus Coprococcus_C. The sequence goes on from CALGGL010000312.1 coordinate 6,603, forward strand.
ATTACTGTCTGTTTTTCATTATACAAAATCAAATTTATTATATAAATATACTCTCTTATTATAAAAGCGGTTTTGCATTTTGCAAACCGCTTTTTATAAAAAATCAGTTCTTATTTTTCATAAGAGAAGCTCTTACTACTCCCTTCGGATCCTTAATGATAAGAATTATAAGCCAGATGATAAGTCCAAGTGCAACAACCGAAAGACCGAGGAATAAATCATTTAACATATCCGCAGGCTCCGGAGTAAAATACGCACTCTTTAACTCCATAAATTCCGCTATCGCATCCACCATCCACATAAGGGATGCACCCCAGTACATAAGTGCAAGAGTCCCAAGCTTCATCTCATTTTTCGGAGCATTTTTATACCACAAAATTGTTGAAATGATTGCGGCAAAAACTGTAGTAAGTAAAGTCATTTTATGCCTCCTCTAAACTGTCACCGGACTGTTCTCCCATAGCATCCGACTTCTTTTCCATTGCTGAAGAAACAGCAACCATACCAAGCCAAACCGCCGTAACAAGTCCCACCATGCCTACACCTACTGTTGACATCTCATGTAGCATCTCGGCTGCATCAGTCGGATTACCTGCCGCCGTTAAAAATGGAAACCACGGAACAACCTCTCCATGCCACAGATGTTCAAATGCAAGAAGTCCTGAACCACCCCAGAGAAGATTATTAAGCCATCCAAGCTTGTGTGAAAACGGAATCTTTCTTGCAGTTTTGACAGACTCTGTATCCTTTGTATCCAAGTTGATTTCTAAGCTCTCACTTTTTGTTTCCTTTGATTTTACCACCTTAGTTGCAATTGTTGTAACTACTGCCTCAACAGCAGGAACGATAAAACATGCCATAAAATAACCCTCCTTAAAATAAATAAAAGGTATACGTCATCTCTTTTCTAAGAAAACATACACCTTCATAGCATACTATTATTTAACCACTTTTAAATTGCATTCAATTTAATTTCAAAATGCGATCATCAAACACCTTAAACCAAATAAATTGAAGTATAATTTTTAAGTCTACACTTCTGTGCATTATATCGGCTTCATACCGACACTGATATTATATAATAATATATTTCTTCAAGCAAGCTTTTATTTCATTTGCAAAATCATTTCACTTGCAAATCATTCACTCACACTATTATGCTTCACTTGCAAATCAAATTTGCTCATAATTACGCTGTATCTATAAATCGGTAATTTTCTTTATCTCATCTATTGCCTGCTTTATAAGCTTACCTGTCGAAAAATCATCTATCCCCACTATTATGTTATCACAATGATTAAACGGAATCAGAATCCGCTTAGCACTACTCTGTGAAACAGCAAGAGCCATCTTAGGAGTAACCTCTCCCAAAAGTGCATCAGCTATAATAATCCCTATCGGACCGACAATTATATCCGCTTTACGGCATCCAACCATAACAGAATTTTCTCCGGTTGCAGCCTCATCCGCACCTGCCTTAAGCATAGCAGTTGTCGCCGTACTGTTGGTACCCACAGCAAGCACATATGCTTCTTCAATATTTTGCTTTATAGCTGTAACAAGCTGCTTTCCTACCCCGCCACCCTGGGCATCAATAACAAGTATAGTCATATCATCTTCTCCATATCTTGATAATCAGGTTGATTTTCATTTCATAATGGTAACA
>CALGGL010000313.1 GCA_937915975.1 uncultured Lachnospiraceae bacterium
ATTAAGCGGTTCTAGAGCCTTTGCATTTACAGGGGATATTAACAATAATAATATTATGTCTACTAACGACTGCACATACTTCTTAAAATCCTATGACTTATCAGGTAAATCTATACTTTCTCCGGTTATCATAGGTTCAGGTCCCGCAGGATATTTTGCAGGTCTTTACCTTGCACGTATGGGATTTAAGCCTGTTATATATGAGCGCGGTAAATGTGTGGATGAGCGGACAAAGGATGTTATTTCATTTTGGAACGGAAAAGATATTAATTCCGAGTCTAATGTCTCCTTCGGAGAGGGAGGAGCGGGGACCTTTTCTGACGGTAAGCTTAATACAGGTGTTAAGGATAAAACAGGAAGAATTCGTGCTGTAATTGACGATTTTATAAGCTTTGGAGCACCGTCTGATATAGGCTATCTTGCTAAGCCTCATATCGGTACAGATGAATTAAAATCCGTTATGTCTAATATGCGTAAGGAGATTGAACGTCTGGGCGGAAGAGTATATTTTAATCAAAGATTTACCGGATTTACCGATTCGGATGGAAGGCTTAAGGTGGAGATTACCTCTAATATGGACCGAAGCAAAAGCTATATTGATACTGATGCATTGATACTTGCTATAGGTCACAGCGCAAGAGATACATTTAATTATTTAAATAATACCGATATTCATATGGAGCCAAAGCCTTTTGCAATAGGTCTTAGGATTGAGCATCCGTCACAGATGATTAACGAAGCACAATACGGTAAGGATAATATTAATAAGGGACTTCCTACAGCCGATTATAAGCTTACCTATCATACAAAGAGCGGGAGAAATGTATATAGCTTTTGTATGTGTCCGGGAGGCTATGTTGTCAATGCTTCATCGGATGACGGGCAAAGCGTGGTAAACGGTATGAGTAATCATAAAAGAGACGGAAGAAATTCCAACAGTGCAATTGTATGTAATGTAACCCCTGAGGATTATATAAATGAAGGCTTTGGTGATTACGGAGTACTTTCGGGAGTGGAATATCAAAAGAAATTTGAGAAGCTTGCCTTTGAGGAAGGAAAGGGAGGTATCCCTGTTCAATTATATAAGGATTATAAGGCAGATAAAGCATCGGAAGCTATCGGCAGTATAGAGCCTGATATTATGGGAAAATATTCTCCCGGAAATCTTAATAATTGTTTGCCAGCCTATGTAAATAATGCTATAATTGAAGCAATTGCCGACTATGACGGTAAAATCAAGGGCTTTGGCAGTGATGATGCGGTACTTTCAGGTGTTGAAACAAGGACATCATCACCGGTTAAGATTCTGAGAGATGAAGCCTTTATGTCCAATATAAAGGGGATATTTCCTTGTGGTGAGGGTTGTGGCTATGCAGGAGGTATAACCTCTGCGGCCGTTGACGGAATTAAGACTGCCGAAGCTGTTGCGGAATATATTTTTAATTTATAAATGATTCAAATACAACTTTAGTATTAAAGATAAAAGATAATTTTACTTTTGAGAGGATTTACTATGGATTACAGAGCTTTATTAAAGAATAAAAAGAAGATTGTTATAAAGATCGGTTCTTCATCACTTATGCATGAGGAAACAGGACTTGTAAATTTCAGAAGGATGGAAAAGCTTGTAAGGATAATCTGCGACCTCAAGAATCAGGATAAGGACGTAATTCTTGTTTCATCTGGAGCAATTGCAGTGGGAAGACAGACCTTAAAGCTTGACTATAAGCCAAAAACTGTTTCTTTAAAGCAGGCATGTGCTTCCGTCGGACAGGCACAGCTTATGATGATGTATCAGAAGCTTTTTATGGAATATAATCATATGGCTGCACAGGTACTTCTTACCTTTGACGCCATAACCAACGATGAAAGAAGACGCAATGCCGAAAATGCCTTAAATGAGATATTACAACAGGGCATAATCCCCATAGTAAATGAGAACGATACTGTGGCAACAGAGGAAATCGAGTTTGGTGACAACGATACACTTTCAGCCATAGTTGCTCATCTTATAAAGGCTGACCTATTGATAGTTCTTTCAGATATAGACGGACTTTATACCGATGATCCTCATAAAAATCCTGATGCAAAGAAGCTATCGATTGTTGAGGAAATAAATGAAAAGATAGACAGCATGGCTAAGGATGCCATTTCAATGTACGGAACAGGCGGTATGTCAACCAAGATATCCGCTGCAAGAATCGCAACCGATTCCGGTGCCGATATGGCAATACTTTGTGCCGAGGATCTGGAGGTAATAAACCGGCTTATGGACGGTGAGGATGTGGGAACCTTATTTATAGCCCATGATTCCGAAAAATTTGATACCTTTGATTTCATAGTAAATAAGGGTTATAAGAATTAAAGTTGAATTTGTTATTTAAACTAATGAATTTATTAAATATGTTGTGATTATTCAGGAGTGTCAGTATATGATGACAGATGAGAAGATAAAAAGAATAAATGAGCTTGCTCATAAAAGCAAAACCCCTGAGGGCTTAACCGAGGAGGAAAAAAAAGAACAGGCCGTTTTAAGACGAGAATTTATAGACAGTGTCAAGGGCAGCTTAAAAAGCCAGCTTGATAATATAAATATACAGGAAAAAGACGGTTCCATAACTCATGTTAAGGATATACCGCTTAAGAAAAAACAGTAGAGGTTTTGTTATGACCAAAAAGGATATACGCGAGAGCGTTTTATTTCTTAGAAATTCACTCGATAAAAAAGAAGCAGAATATATATCAAGAGGTATATGTCAGGATGTAATTGAGCTTGATGTATACGAAAAAGCTACGGATATCTGCCTTTATATGTCCATTAAAAATGAGGTTTATCTTGATTTTTTAATGGAAGCTTCCTTTAAAGGCGGTAAACGTGTATGGCTTCCGAGAGTGATAGATAAGCATATGGAGTTTTACAGCTATGATACGAATACTAAGTTTATAAGCGGTGCTTTCGGCATAATGGAGCCGGATTCGGAAATGAAGCTTGTTCCAAATAAAAACACACTTATAATCATGCCCGGAGCCGTATATTCGGAGAATAAAGAAAGAATCGGATACGGCGGAGGCTACTATGACAAATATTTGTCCGAACACCCCGAGTGCCACACGGTTGCAGTTTGCTATGAGCTGCAGATTTTCCCGGATATACCGACAGAGTCTTATGACATAAAGCCTGAAATAATAGTAACAGAAGAACGGATAATCGAGTAATAGTTAAGTATTTCACTGACTTATATGAGATAATCACTTATTTAAGATAATCACTTATTTAAGATAATCACTTATTTAAGATAATCATAAAAAAATAATATAAGGAGAAAAAATATGCTTGAAGAATTAGGAATAAAAGCCAAGGCTGCATCAAGACTTTTGGCAAAGCTTGGTCAAAATGAAAAAAGATCGGAAGAGCACACGTCTGA
>CALGGL010000314.1 GCA_937915975.1 uncultured Lachnospiraceae bacterium
CCAGATGGTGCATGGTCTTTTATTTCATATCTTCTGTGAGACGGTTGATATGGAACGTATAAAGACGGTCTGCGATTATCTTGAAAAGTATTTTCCAGATGCGGATTATATAGGATGTACTACAAGTGGCAATATCGTATCCGGTGATAAGGGCAAGGCTGATATATGCGTGTCCTGTACGATGTTTGAATATCCTGACACTAAGATTAAGGTGCTTCAGCTTCCACTTGAGGAGCACTCGCTTGAACCGGGTCGCCGGCTCAAGGATTACATAGAAGAAAATCCATGGGTTAAATCTGTTGAGCTTCTTTCTACCATCAATGGAATCTCCATGACCAAGTTTTGTGAATCCTTTACAGAATGTAGAAAAGATGTGCGCATCTTTGGCGGTGGCGCATATAGTCCTGATTTGAGTGACAATAACAGCTTTGTTTTTTCAAAAGGTCATGATTTTATGAATCATGGTGTGGTTATGCTTATGACAGGTGGAGATGATTTTCATCTGGTTACGATGCATATAACGGGTTGGAAACCTTTAGGTCGTGAATTTACTGTAACAAAAGCAAAGGATTCGAGACTGTATGAATTGGACGGACAGCCTGCTTATGAGGTTTATTATAAATATCTTCATATTAACAATGATGAGAATTTCTTTGAAAATTCGTTGGAGTTCCCTATATTTTATAAATACCATGATATCGATATACTACGCGCGCCTTCATCAAGCTATGAAGATGGTTCGCTCAATATGACTTCTATCATAGAGGAAAATGTAAGTGCCAAGCTTGCTTACGGTGATCCGGATGTTATACTGGATAGCGTAAAAGAAGAGAGTCGTGCGGTTGCCAAATTTCAGCCGGATGTTATAGATGTATTTTCCTGTGCTGCCAGACTTATGTACTGGGGCGCAGATGATGTCGGCAGAGAAACCATGCCTTTTGAGGCTATAGCGCCGACGGTCGGATTTTTTACCTCGGGAGAGTTTTTAAGAACTGATGAGTATGTTAATCAGCACAATGTTACGCTGGTTGTGGCTGCGATGCGTGAGGGTGATGCTGACGAGGATAGGGATGTATATCATGTACTTTCCGAGGAGGAAAAGAGCGGTAAGATCAATATGATTAAGCGACTTACCACATTTATCAATGCAGCAACCGCCGAGATGGAGGAAGCTAACAGAAAGCTCGAGATAGCAGCAATCTCAGATGCTATGACCAAGCTTTATAACCGTGGTGAGATACAGCGAAGAATCAGTGCTTGCGTAAGAGAAAATGCCAATAATGATGAGAAGATGAGTCTTATTATGATGGACTTAGATGACTTCAAAAAGGTAAATGACACTTATGGACATAAGGAGGGAGATAATGTCCTTATCGGACTTGCAAATGTCCTTAGGGATACCTTAAAGGAATGCGAGACAGAAGGTGATATCGGACGCTGGGGCGGAGAGGAATTCATGATTCTTTTACCGCAGATAGCAGTTGATAAAGCAAGTGAAATCGCAAATGCTCTATTAAAGAACTTCTCAGATAAAGAATTTCCACTTGCAGGCCATCAGACCATGAGCCTCGGTGTTACCGAGTATATAAACGGCGAAAAGTCAGACTCACTTACCATGAGAGTTGACGCTGCCCTTTATGATGCAAAGGCTAACGGAAAGAACCGGGTGGTTGTGAGGTAGAGATTGGAAAAACGGAAATTTGATATGGTTTATAAATGATTTAAAGGAAAATCAACAAAATATTCGAAATAATCGAATATTTTGTTGATTTTTTGCTTGAATATTAATATAATTACACTAAATAATCGAAAAATACTTCGCAAATATTTGGAAATGGAGTTGATGATATGCTTATAATGTTTAGAGTGAAGAATTTTTCATCCTTTAGAGATGAAATAATATTGGATATGAGAGCGGTTTCATATAAGGATATGACAAGCCATGTTTTGGGTAATGGTAAAAACAAGGCAATCAAAACGTTAGCGATATATGGAAAAAATGCGAGTGGAAAGTCAAATCTGATAAGTGCGATTTATTATTTTGAGTGCTTTGTGTATAATCAGTTCTTTGATGCAGGAAATAAAAATGATGAAATTAATATAGGAGACAGGATGATAAATGTGAAACGAAGTACATTTAAGTTGAGTAATCCAAAAAATAATGAATCGGAATTTGAAATATTATTTAAGTCTAATAATCAAACGATACAGTATGGTTTTATTATACAAGACATCCCTCAAGAGAAAAGATTTGAAATTAAAGAAGAATGGCTTTTTGCTGATGATAAAATGGTTTACGAGCGAAAAAATGATAGGATTATCATGGGAAAAAGATATGAGAAGGAGTTAAATAAAATTGATAGGCTGGGAATGGACAGGTTGTATATAGGAGCCTTGGATTATTTTGCTAAAGGTGAGGTAAAGGGAATAGTTGATAATTTAAAGAATTATTTGAGATACAAATTTAATGTACATTTTGAATTGATACTTGAGGGCAGTGTCAAAGGTCTTATATCCAAAGTTCAAATTTCAAAAAGAATAGTAGATGACGGGAAATATAAGAAGGTAATTGAGAAGTTTATCAAGGTTGCCGATTTAGGTATCACCGGACTAAGTGTTGAAGAAAACAATGATGAAAATACTAAAGAAAGATATCCTTATGAGGTAAAAACTATACATGATGTCTATGATAAAAACGGAAATGTTGTAGGACAGGAAAAGTTTGAACTGTCTATGGAGTCATCCGGCACAAACAGATATATATCATTTATACAATATATACTTAATATAATTGAAGATGGTGGAGTATTCATAGTAGATGAGCTATCTGCGAGACTACATCCGGCTCTGACAAAATTCATAGTGGATTTGTTCCAGAGTAAATTAAATACGTCGGCACAGCTGATATTTACCACACATGATTTATCATTGATGAACAGAAAGCAATTCAGAAGAGATGAGATAGCATTTGTAGAAAAGGACAAAATGGGAGCATCAAATTTATATACATTAGCAGATATAAAAGCAAGATCGGACGCAAGCTTCGCAAAGGATTATATGGCAGGAAAGTATGGTGCAATACCCGTTTTTACGGAAAATGCTTATGAGGAAATGGCGGGTGAGTGGTTATGGCGAGATTAGTGAATGGAGAAAGAAAGATAATAAATCCAAGACCTGAAAATGCAGGAAAACTTTTAATATTTTGTGAGGGCGTAACAGAGTTAAATTATTTGGATTACTTCAGAAAATATATAGATAATAATGCACATGAAAAATATTCAGATATAGTAATAAAGACAATAAATGCTGAGGGTAATGCTATGAGGGTATATAATTTTGCTGAAGAATATTTGTCGAGTGAAGAAAACGCAAGTAAGTATTTATATTATGAAAAGCATTTGGTGTTTGATTGTGATGCACCGGATAATATACAAGAAGTTATAGCATTAATGAAAGAATCTGACAATAATTATGTTTTGGATTATTCTAATCTTTTGTTTGAAACGTGGTTGCTTATGCATTTTCAAATTCTTGAACCGGGTAAAAATGTTGATAAAAGAAGTATTATGAATACGATGAGTGAATACATAGGAGTAGAAGATTATGATTCAAAAATAAAAGCTTCAACAGGAACTATAGGGAAAATACTTGGAAGTAATGGAAACGAAAAAATACGTGCAGCTATAGACAATGCAAAAAAGCTTGAGAAGTATTGGAATGATGAGGGATTTGATATGTATTATAACATTAAGGATATGAATCCTTCGGTTAAGGTATATGGATTGGTTGAACGTTTGTTGGATGAGGTTGTTTATTTGTGTAAGTGAGAGCGTTATATTATATCATAGTAAAAACAATGGTTCAAGTAGGGTGTCCGATTTAACGGACTTTAAACTTGAACCGTTGTTTTTTTAATATACAAGTTGAATTTACTTTGCTATAATAGAGAGTAGATAAAATTATTTTAAATTATACTCTATAGAATTGGAGAAAAAATGTATATAGCACATATAAATGAAAATGGTGAAAAACAAACATGTATAAATCATTGTATTAATACTGCAGAATATGCAATGGCTAAATTGTCAAATGTTGGACTTAGTAATGTTGCATATCTATCAGGATTATTACATGATGCAGGAAAATTCAGCGAAGAGTTTAATAATTATATTTTAGATTCTTTCAATAAAAAACCTACAAATAAGGGTTCAGTAATACATAGTTTTTCCGGATGCTCTTTTATGTTGAATAATTATCATAGTAATGATTTAGATATTAAGGATGTTACTGCTGAAATAATAGCATATGCCATAGCAGCACATCATGGATTGTTTGATTGTGTAGATGAAGATGGTAATAATGGTTTTGAACATAGATTACTTAAACAGCCAAATTATGATGAAAAATCAATTTCTAATTTTTTTAGGGAGTGTAAAAATAAATATGAGATAGATGAAATTTATTCCTCGTTGGGCATGATTTAAGTTTCATTTGCTGGAAAAAAGCGTAATTTCATCACCCAATCCCTCTAACAAACACCACCACAATCGCAACAAGCATAATCATAGGAAGCACCTTTGTAAGATAGGTGCTTTTCTTTATTATGAAGCTAAGAATAATCGTTGACAAAAGAACTGCCACAGCACATAGAAGTATGTTAAGTATAACCGACACATTGTAAGAAGCTATAACAGCGCAAACAACACCAACCAGTGTGATCGGAAGTATAGCTGTTAGGATATAAAGTGTCTTAAGCATAAATCTGTCGGAGCTTCGCAGCGCAATGTATATGCTTTCTTCTGCATCCTTTGCATAGGAGTAGTATCCAAGCAAGCCGGAGAAGATTAGCAGGAGTATGATAAGTTCATATATGTGAAGGTCGATGGTGTAAGTTGTGGTTTTGTAGTCATAAGAACCATCTGTTGCTGCAGTTACTTTAAAGAGCTCATCACCCTTCATGTATTCATCCATTCGATCCTTTATTTCGTCCTCGTATTCGTACAGTCCTGTTCCGGTAGTCAGGATGTCATAGGAGCATACGGTTATAACAGAGCTGAAAAATGTTTCCGAGATAGCAGAGGAAAGTGTAGTTGATGGGATTACATATAAGGTTATTTTATTGCTCTCATTTGTTCCCTCGATAAAATCCTTAAAGAAGTTCATAGGAACTACAAATCCGCACTCTGCATATCCGGACTGGACATCCGAGATAAGCTTTTCTTCACTGTCTGTGAAGTAGAAGCTGTATAAGGAATTGCCGTCTGATATATCCGTTATAAAGCTGTCTGCATAATCGGAACTATCCTCCATATATATGCCGACTCTTATCTCGGCACTTTTTTCGCGCGCAGGAAGAAGCTTATATATGGCAGTTATTGCTATGATTAAAAGAAGCATGCATATATATAGCTTTTTTGAAAATATTCTTTTAGAAAGCACAGTAAATCGGTTGTATATTTTCATGACCTTTCCTTTCATATGTTTTGCTGATTCGTCATATTAAACAATCTATAAGCAGGTACTTTGAGGACGCCGGTACTTAACGAGGCTTGCCGAGTTTAGTACCGCTGCGTCAGAGAGTAGCGAGAGCGTGCCTGCGATAGATTGATTTAATATGATGGATTAGCAAAATCATTCATCCAAACAACGAATGTGCGAGGTTGGATATTATATATTGTCCCGGCATGTAAGCTGATATATGCTGTATCACTCTCGGAAGCATAGCGTGGGGCAGTATGCCACCGCCTACATATGCTATGGCGATTGCTGCAAAAAGCATAATCAGATTTCCGGAAAATGCACTTTTACATAGGCTGCCTATAATCGATATGATAAGTGCGATGATTAAAATCGATAATAATGCTGTAAATAATCCTTTTAAATTAAAATGAGCATTTAATATGGAAACTGCAATCCAGCAAGGTATATATGTGATGTAAACAGCTATCAGC
>CALGGL010000315.1 GCA_937915975.1 uncultured Lachnospiraceae bacterium
ATGGATGGATACTTAAATCCTATGGAGGCGGTGCTGACAGGATAGTAACGCTTCCGGATAAATTAAAGGGTGATACGGAAAATGTAATCGTTCTTATGCATAAGGTTCCGGATGATGTAAGCGGTAATACAGCCATAGCCTTTAAAACGGAGTTTCAAAACGTGAAGGTTATGGTCGGTGATGAAACTGTATATACAAACGGAATTATGAACGAGCAAAAGCTTATGAAAAATGCCGTTCCGTGTTACAACATTGTGGATATAGGTGATGCTCTTCCAGGTGAGATTATAACTATTTATCTGTCCTCCGCATATAAAAAATACAGCGGAATTTTACCGGAGATTTACTACGGCAATAAAAGTGATATTATTTTTGATATTATTTATAATAATGTGCTTGGACTTGTTCTTGCCGTTTCACTTATAGCAACCTCGGTTATACTTACGATATGTCTTATGCTTATGAAAAACTCCGAGGTTAATAAAAGAAAATCGGTGTATGCATTTTCCTTTATATTTGCTACGGCATTATGGAGCTTGCTTTCCAATCCGATTATGCAGATTCTTTTCAGCAATACCTTCGGTATATATATGAGCAGCATGGTAATACTTCTTATTATGCCGGTGCTTTATATTATGTATCAAAGATGCTTTGCGTTAAAAAGAAGATATGCGCGTATATTTGAAATCGGAATATATACGTATGCCGTTAATTTCCTGACCGGAGTTGTTTTTCAGATATGCGGGGTATGCGATTTTGCAACCTACATTGTATTTACAAAGATACTGATTATTATAGGACTTGTTTTGCTGTCGGGAATAATGTATCTTGCGGCTGATGCATATTCGGATAAAAGTATATACAGTAATTTTATAACTAATATTTTGCTGCTGGTTGCCTGTATTCTCGAAGGAGTTTTGTCTCTTTTCAAATTTTACAAAAGATATGACGGGACTGTTCTTCAGGTTGGGATATTTATCTTCCTTGTTCTTCTTGTTGTTAATGTACAAAAGGAGATTGTTAAGGAGGTCAATTCAAAAAAGGATGAGGCACTTAATTCTCTTGAGGAAAAGAAAGAGGAGCTTGTCAAGAATATAAATACGAATCTCGTATTTCATTCACTAAATGAAGCTATAAGCTCGCTTAAGGACGATAAGGAAAACAGCAGACTTATCTATAATACATCTGTTTATCTTAAAAATAACATAAAAGCGACAACCGCAAACGGACTTGTTCCTTTTTCCGAGGAGCTTGATTATATTAAGTCATACCTTGGTATGGAACAGAGAATTAATACGGGACTTGTGGTCGAGATAGAAGACAAGGTTGATAATTTCAGAATCCCGTTTGCAACCATAGAGCCGCTTGTTGAAAATGCCGTAAGAAACGGAGCATTAAAATCAACAGGAAGTCCGAGACTTGTTCTTAGAATATATGAAAGACTTGATTGCTTTGCAATTCAGATTGTTGATAACGGTAAGGGAATCGGTCCCGATAAAAGATTTACGGGAACAGTTCCTTATAGGGAGATAAAAAAGAAGCTTAAGACTCTCTGCCGTGCGGGTATTGAGGTAAGAAATAAACCCGATATGGGAACGGTTTTAACGGTGAAGATTCCTAAGGAAGGATTTATAATTAAGGATGAGTGAGCGTGGAGGTAATAAAATGACTTTTTCCGAGCAAATAGTTTATGCTATGTTTAAACCGTCAAAATATAAAGAGATGCTGGAATTAAATAAAAAACGTTTTACTCTCTTTGTGATAGTTCTTATGCTGGCTATTGGAATAGTAAGGATTGCTGTTCCAACGGCGGCAATGATAACCGGCTTTGGCGGTTTTGAAAATTTATTTACAAATAAGATTGCACCGTTAGAGTTTAAGGATGGGAAGCTAAGTATAGAGAAAAAATTTGAAATGTCACTTAATCTTTATAAGATTGTGATTGATACCGAGGAGCCTGAGGTTCCGGACAATAAGCTGAACAGAACAGGAGGATATCTTGCTTTCTGAAGTAATCTTTGAAATTCAGAAGTATCCATATTTTTAGGTTTTAAATTTTCTATTTCTATCCACTCTTCATTAAG
>CALGGL010000316.1 GCA_937915975.1 uncultured Lachnospiraceae bacterium
ATAGAGATGATGATAACGCATTAAATACTGCAAAGAGTATATTTGATAGGACTGCAGTATTCCATGTAAAAAATGACGAATAACGAAATATGTTTTAAATAAATTCTTAAAAGAGGAGATATTACTTTGGCGGGAAGAAAGAAAAAAACAGAAGAAATAACTGAAAATATCCCTACTTCCGTAGGAGGAAAAAAGGTTGTTGCCTTTTCAGGATATGACGAATATATGCGTCATATATTTCATTGTGTAAACATGTGCCTTGCTGCATATATGGACAATATGAAGCTTATGTTTTCAAATGGTCAGGGCGGATATAAGAATGTACTCTATCCTGATTTGGAAGTGGCTTCCGATTCATGTAATGAACAGCTCATTAAATATGAGCAGCTATATGGAAGTTCATCTGATAATTCGGATGATGATATGGATATGGAAGAGTCTGACGAGTCAAATGACGGAAACGAGGAGTTTGATGATGAGCTTCTTTCTTTACTGGGTGCATTTGCGGAAAGCTCCGGTGGTGCAGATAGTGATGATGAAGGAGAGGATTCCAGGGAAGAGGAGCGAATTAAGGCGGCTCGGGATACATTTGATGTTGTCTCACAGCTTGAATGGATATCTGCCTGTGGAGAACTGACATTAAAAAAAGGCGAAAGAATGCCTTTTTATGAGCTTACAAAAAAGCTTGAGATGCGTCCGTTTGCATTATTTACCTTTGCGAGTGGTGTTTTATCTTCAACGCAGACTGACTATGCAGGTATTTTCCAGATTATAAACGAAAACGGAAATCTTTCTTCACCTACTATTGAGAGTGCAGCAAAGATTTATTTTGGACCTAATTATTCGATTACCGGTGCTTACGGTGAGATGAGTGAATGTCTTGAGGCGTTGCTTCCTATTCTTGACCTAAAGGTTGTATCAAGCATGCCTTTTTCAACGGTTATATCACCTGATAAGCGTATCATAGATTACCTCTTCGGTAAGGATCCTATGCGGCTTGATGAAAATTATATAAGATTTTTCAAGATGCTTACCACCAAGGAAGAGCTTGATCCGATTATGGCCAATGACGGACAGCTTGAGGCTATGAAGATATCCTATGGCGAGGGTGTGCGTATATTCTCGTATTACGGAGATGAGGGAAGTGGAAGAAAATTCTTTATAAGACATTTTTGTGAGGAAAATAATCTCGGAGCAGTTTCCATAAACTGTAAAAAGCTTTTTGTATATGATTTTAATTTTGTGGAAAAAGCTTTATGGGCTGTTACCAGAGAGTGTATTCTAACCAACTCCTGCTGTTGTTTGGATGAGCTCACATTTAGAGAAGATGAGAAAGAAAAATTTTATGGATATATGGATCTTGCATTTGCCAAGCTTACGCAAAAGAAAATTCTGGTATTTGCGATAAGCAGGGAAAAGCTCGCTATGAGGGATATAACCAAGGAAGAAGTTACAGAACTTGAGATACCTACCCCTAACAACGAGGAAAGAGAAAAATGTTGGAATTATTTTTCGCAAAAATACAAGCTCGACAAAGATGTTGATAAGCTCGAGATGGCAACAAAATTCCTCTTTACACCGGGCAAGATAAAATCTGCTCTTCACAGTGCAAGAAGCCTTGCAACTATGAATAAGGAAATTCTCATATCGCGTGCCACACTGTTTCAGGGTTGCTATGGTCAGATGAGTTCTGAGCTTACACAGAAAGCAACCAAGATTAAGGCAAACTTTGGATTTGAAGATATCGTTATGAACAAGGATCAGCGTGAAACCTTAGAGCATGCTATAGACCAGATGAACTTCAGAAAACAGGTATATGACGGCTGGCATTATACCAAGAAATATCCTTACGGACGTGGTTTGTCAATTCTTTTGTTCGGAGCTCCCGGTACCGGTAAGTCCATGTGTGCACAGGTTATCGCGCATGAACTTAATCTTGAGTTATACAGAGTTGACCTTTCAAAGGTTATAGATAAGTATGTCGGTGAGACAGAAAAATCTATATCCATGATATTTAGAGAAGCAAAGAAGTGTAATGTCGTACTATTCTTTGATGAGTGTGATACCTTGTTTGCAAAGCGTTCGGACGATGGCGGTTCCAATCAGGCGTCCAATAACAATAAGACCGCACTCCTCTTGCAGGAGGTCGAAGGTTATGACGGAGTATCGGTTCTGGCTACAAACTACAAGCACAATATTGATCCTGCGTTCTTTAGACGTATGAAATATATAGTTGAGTTCCAGTTCCCGGACGTAGATACCAGAGAGATGCTCTGGCGTACTACCATACCAAAGGATACGCCTTTGGCAGAGGATGTAGATATACGTTATCTTGCTGAAAAGTATGAGCTTGTTGGTGGTAATATCAAAAACTGCATACTTAATGCGGCATTTCTTGCTGCGGCTGATCCGGCAGCAGAGGGTAAGGTACATATGGTACATTATCTTTTAGCTGTAAAGTACGAATTTGTAAAGGTTGGTAAGGTATTTACCCGTTCTGATTTTGAACCTTATGCTGATGCTGTATTTGGAACGGAAAATATGAACAGATATTAGTTTTTTATATAAGGCTTTATATCAAAAGCGATAAATGTTATTCGCTTATTATGAGGTGGCTGCATGGATAATAATTATCAGGAAGAAGATAAAAAAGAAAAAGAGAAAAAAGAAAAATTAATAGCGGATATAAACAGGCTTAACATGCAAAAAGCTGCCAAAATGTTTGCCGGCATGAAGTACCGTGTAACCCGTAATAAAAAAGGCAGGCTTGTATATGCGAAAAATAACAATCAGCCAAAGCCTAAACGTCAGCCTGCCGGTAACAAGAATGCAGCTGTTAATAAGGATTTGGGCAATAAGATTGCGATTAAAGGTAAGCGACAAAAGAATGAAAAGGGTAATAACCAGATTAAGCAGCCCATAGTTCCTGAAAATAATCAGATTGAGGAACCGATAGTTCACGCAAACAATCAGATTATGCAGCAAAATCCGCCTGTTAACGAACAAAATATTGATGCAAATGCTAATCAGGATATTGAACAGCCAATCGAGCAGAATAATATCGCAGAAGTTAATGCAGGCGGAGAAGGGGTTGTAGAGCAACAGAATATGGAGCAGCAACCACAGAACGCAGGCGGAGAAGAGGGTATAGAGCAGCCACAGAACGCAGGCGGAGAAGAGGTTATAGAGCAGCCACAGAACGCAGGCAGAGAAGAGGTTATAGAGCAGCCACAGAACGCAGGCGGAGAAGAAGCTGTAGAGCAGCCGCAGAACGTTGGTGAAGAAGATATTGCCGAGCAGATACGGAATGCAGGCTGGGAAGTTATAGAACAGATACAAAATCTGGTTGAAGAACAGCAGATTGCCGAACAACAACAGAATGCTCCGGTGCAGCCACAGAATGCTCCGGTGCGTCACGAAATAGAAAATCTCTCAATGAATGAGTTTAACACTGCTTTATATTATATTTTAAAGGGTGAAAACAAAGTTGTTTCAATAGACGAGGCAGGTGATTTAAGCCTGCAGGGTGTTGCAATGCGTATTATGCTCCAAAACAGAGCGGAAGAAGCGCTCAAAAATGAGGACTTAAGACTGACACAAAAGGCAAAAAAAGCCAATATGATTAAGGACGCTGTACGCCGCTTGGACGAGCTTAAAAAGGATGATGACGGCACAAAACGTATAGATGAATTCTTAAAGCTTGATTATACGGTTTTTGATAAATTTGATGATATGTATCTCGTTTTTTCATTTGACCGTATTAATAATGCCATTGAGCAGGCAGAATATATAGAGAGAGAGGTTTTACCGCTTGCAGAAGAAAAGAAAAGCTTAAGCAGGGAAACACATAGTAAGGTTACTGCTATGCTTGCTGCGATAAATGACTATAAGAATTATATGAATCTTCGTATGATGATTATGGCTGATAAAAATTATACGCTTGCTTTTGATGAAGAATTACTCAACGGTGCAGCAGACATTGATGAAGTGAACGAACGTCTTGAAAGCTATACGGCTGAAAGAGATATAAACAACGAACAGCTTTCAACGATTATGAGATATATTACATATAAGACAGAGATGGGTGATAATCCTCTTTTTTCCTTGCATTATGAGTTTAGGGAGAGTACTATGCTTGAGCGTATGCAGGCATATGGTTATGTTGTTGAGGAAGAAAATAATGAAGAGGAAGTGGACGAGGATGTAGAGCGTGAGCTTCAAAATCTTGAAGCTGAAGTTGCAAATCAGGCACAAAACCAAATCGCTAATCAGGATG
The DNA here is from genome assembly GCA_937915975.1 of uncultured Lachnospiraceae bacterium. GTDB lineage: Bacteria > Bacillota > Clostridia > Lachnospirales > Lachnospiraceae > Coprococcus_C. The sequence continues at coordinate 4,277 of CALGGL010000316.1, forward strand.
CAGTAAATCAGGCTCCGAATCAAATCATTAATCAGGAAGAAAACCAAAATGCTGTGGCAGAGCAGGGACAGATACCTTTAGTTCCGGAGCTTTTAAATGCCAAGCGTAAGGAAAGACTCACATATCTTCTTACCGGCGATAATGCGGGAAATGCAGAACCGGAGCTTGATATAAATAACCGTGCCGAGCTTGCAAAGGAAGCAAGAAACATATATGAGCAGTGGGAAAATATGGATCTTGAGAAGGAATTTGAAGGTACGCTTAATTCTCTTGTTGATGTTATAAAACAGGGTTATATGATTCCGCCTGAGATAATGGAGCTTCTTTCTAAAGGCTTAAGACCGGGAACTTCTGTCTTGGCAAAGCAGGCTAATAAAGAAGTACTTGCGGCAGGTATGTATAAAGGCGGTGAGCAGGAGGCTGCAATGCTTCCGGTTGTCCTTGCTGATACATTTATGAAGACAGATTTTTCTGTATTTGATTCGATACAGGATGAGGATATAGTTAAAAACTACACTGAAGCAAAAAGCCTGATCGACTATGGCTTTGCTCTTAAAGATTATATGGAGCAGGCTATTAACAGTAAAACCTGTTTGATATCACAGGAGCGTGTAGATAATTTCAGCGCCGTTTTAGCTTCTTTAAAGGACTACACCGAGTATGCATTCAGACGTATGGATATCATAAGAAGTCCTTATTATACGCTGATTGACATGGATAAGGCACTTCATGAGCAGGATATAAAGGATATAAGGAATCGTATGCCTGAAGAACCTGAGGCTGATGATGAGAGTGCTCTTTTGGAATTTGTATATAACGGTTTAGAGCTTGCGCCTTATCTTGAAAAGGTAAGTAACGGAGGCTTCTTTGAGCGTGCTGCCGTTTATGGCTATAAGGCGGTTGATGATTATAAGGATGATAATCTTGATGTACAGGCTGAATATATAAGAGAGGTGGAAAGGATAGACAGGGAGCGCCTCTTATTTAACAGTGTACAAAGAGTTATAGGAAGCGGACAGGATTATGATGAAGAAAAGAATAATCTGGAACATGATGAGAATTTAAGAAAACGTCAAGAATTATCCGAAAGGGCAGAGGAATTATTTGCCAATCTTTCTGATGAACAAGGACCTGACATGTGGGTTGAGGAGCTTTTAAATACTGATGTAAGTATCTTTGACGGCATCGGAAAAGACGAGACATTTATAGAAAATTTCAATGAAATATATAAGCTTACTTCACGTGGACTTATTATAGAAAATAAGCTTGAAGCCCATAAAAACAATGAGATAGAATTAACAACTGAGCAAAAGCAGATTCTGAGCGGTATCAAAAATATGCTTGATGATGCACGTCTTTATATCACTTTAAAGCTCAATCAGATAAGAAATCCATATTATAAAACTATGCATACGGTTGACGAGTCTGCCAACGAAAATCTTGACAGGCAGGCGTATGACAATAACTACAGTGCATTTGAAACAGACGATGCACAGCTTGATATCTATGTCAATATGACAAACATGCTTCAAAATTCTGAGTTTTTTGCAAAGATTTCAGAAAATGGTAAGGAGATAAAAGACAGATATATAAGTGAAGCTATGTCGGTTGAAGATAATACCGTAAATGAAAATCTCGGTGCCGAGCATATGAATATGGATAATAATTACAGTGCTGTAGCATATCTTTTTGATGGTGAAGAAAATGTGGACAATATTGATAAAGCAGCATTTAAAGAAGGTATAAGTCGAAGAATCGAAAAGTTTGGAAAGGCAAATGAGTCTTATAATAAAGCGTTAGATAATAATTCCAAGGTTCAAAGTGCACTTTCTGTCGCATATACCAAACTTGACGATTTGGGCTATGTTAATTATGAAATTGATCCTGCTATAATAAATGGTATTTATCCACTTATAAAAACAGGAGAAACAGATGAAGACGTTAAGTTCAACATGGAACTTCTTATGAATCTCGGAGCCCCTGAAAAGAATACAAGAGGAGCTGCATATAAGGCCATGGTTGACAGCTTCCTTGGTATGGATATATCAAAATTTGACAGATGTGATGATGAATATTTCATGACTAATTTTGCAGAACTTAAATCCATAGGTGTACAGGCGGATATATTGGCCAATGAAGAACTTTTAGATACATTCGGTAAAAACGGATATAAGATTTCTGCTCAAAAGAAAGCTAATCTTATGATACTTGCACAGGCGGTAAAAAGGTATGTTTCATATATGGACAGTCGTATGGCTCTTATGAAACATCCGCTTTATATATACGTGTTTAGAAATGCAGATGAAGGAAAACAGTATGATCCGGAGGAGTTAAAGAACCGTTTGGCTGAGGCTAAGGGAAAGGCTGATGCCGGGGAGGCAGGATATATAGATGTTTTGGTTGATGCATTTACAAAGTGTTATCCGGGAAATTTGCGCGAGAAGTCTATGGAAGAACGCCTTTTGGCTGATGGTTTTGCCAAGCTTGTACCGGGTGAGTACGATGAGGATATTGAAGGAAAAGAAGAATATCAAAAGGAGATATCCGAGGGTAATATAATAAAAGAGTCTGTAGATTTAAGAACTGAGATGATAGTTTCCAATGTCTTAAAGGAACTTGCTACAGGTGATGGAACCATGAGTCTTGAGGATTATAAGAAACAGACAGGCGGTGGAGAGAACAGGAGAGAATTGGCACAAAGAGTGCGTGAGCTTCCTGATTTTGACAATGTTGAACCGAAGATTATAATGGCGGATCTTCTTACAGATGATGCAGATATATTAAATGAATTTCTTGGTATGAGTTTTAATGAGTTGGATAATTTAAGTGATGAAAAGCTTGTTCAAAATTATACGGAGATAGCTGCTTTGTGTGGTATGGAAAATCAGATTGCCACTACACTTACAAGGCTTAGAGAATCCGATGAAAAACCACTTGCTTCTACAGTTGCAGCTGTAGAGGGAAGGCTCAATATGCTTAGGGATATAAGAGAATATATATTTGCCAAGCTTTCTGTAATACGTGATCCTCTTTATGAAAAGCATTATGATAGTGCATATTTGGGCTTTGATGAAAAACGTGAGGACATGGAAGGAAAGATAAACGAAAAGGGAGAGCAGCTTGGTGAACAGGGCAGAGCTTACTTAAGAAAGGTTGCTATAGCAAAAAGTAGTCCGTTTATGTCAAAATATACCGGTACAGGAAGTACTACTGCCGATGCTTACGGCAAACAGCAGGAAGAAGAGTTTTATAAAAAGGCTGTTATGCAGGGAGAGGGAGAAGACATAGCTCATCATGACGAAGAGGGAAGAGTTGAAGGTGATATGCCTCTTGAACCGGATGAAAGACCGGCTGACGAGCCGCCTGCTCAGATTGAGGGTGCGCTTGAATCCAAATCTATGGCAGGACCATTAAAAGAACTTGTCGAATTATGTGACATGACAAAAACATACAAACAAAAGATATTTAAAAAGCAAAAAAATACTTATCAGGTGACGGATCAAAAGGGTAAGGTTAAAGAAGTTACAAGGACTGAGCGGGTTCTTGACAGAGTTGAGGATAAGAAGGTTTCAAAGGATATAAACAATCAGATGGAACCAATCAGAGAGCAGATTAAAGTAATAATGGATTTCCTTGACCTGGAGTTCGATTATAAAGATGATAAGCTTTTTGAAATGGAACTTGGGCTATTGCTTAATCACATTGAAGTGCTTGATATAATTTGCGGACAATATATGACAGGCAGACGTAATATGTATCAAAATACAATGGAACAGGATATCGTGAGAAAAGTCCGTCGCATTAGAAAAATAGCGAAGTACGCTTATACTCAGACTTATACAAGTGCACGTATGAGCAGAATATATTTTAGACAGCAGGATTTCTCAGGAAAGAGAGTTCCTTGGAAAAATATCTATTATTATGCCGAACAGCCTATAGTCTGGGAACAGGGACTTGTACCTTATGATAAGGTAAATGCTGTAGACAAAGAAATGAGAGATGTTGCAACCGGTGCAAAGCCACCGCGTACCAGACTTAAAACATTTACGGAAAAGGATAATTCGCACGATAAGATAGAACATTGGATGAAGATATTCTCCGAATGTAAGCCTGATGAAGCTGTGGCGCTTGACAGAGAATTGTCCATAAAGGATATGGAGCGACTTGAAAAGCTGATTAGTACGACAAATATGAGAGCTAATCAAGGTATTCCTGATGATGCCGTTGATTTCGAGCGCGCTTGTACGGATATGATGCATTCCTATGGAGTGACTAAAAACCGTATTAAAAAATATATCGATAATATGAAGCTTGAAACGGATGACGATAAGACACAAAAGCAGATGCTTGAATATGTTTTGGCATCTTTGGACTGGCAGATACAGATTTATAATGCTTATAAAGACAAGATAGCCGATACATATGATGTTATAAAAGCAGATTCTGAAAACAGAACTATAAGTGATGTATTTCGTTCATGGAATAATGCATATACGGAATATGCCAAAAGAAAGCTTACAGAGATGTCTGTGGCTGATGCTGCAGCCGATGGAGGCAAAAACCCGGGAAACAAAGACGAAAATCCATAAGATATATCTTGATTCAAGGAGTTTAAATTATGTACGGATATAAGGATTATTTTAATGAAACTTTTTTTGATACGCCATATAATGATAGGGCTGAGGAAATAGAGGATTATAAATGTCTGGCAGAAATCATGCTTGAAGATTATGCCGGATTAAAAGGTCTTGGTACAGAGGATGGACTCTTTTCCAAGGGGCTATTGATATCTGAGGACGAGATGAAAGAATACTTTATAAATCATCCGTCTTTACGTGATACTGATGCTTATTTTTATATAACTGCCGATACTGTAGAAGAGGCACTTTCACATATAAAAAGCAGGCAAAATGCTACAAAAGATAAAAGTATTTTGCCTATATATAGTATAAGTGAAAAATATGGTCTTAAATCTTTTGAGACCCTTGCAGTGGTACTTGGATTTATGTCTTATCAAAGCCGCGGCTATGAAAGGGTATTTGGCTTTTTGCAGGATGATATAGAACAAAGCGAGGCAACAGTCGGACTTTTAATTTCTCTTGCCAAACGCGTATTTGAGGATGACATACCTGATGCGGGAGAATTTATATCCGGTAAAAATGGATTATTTGGTTCCGTTTTTAAATTAAGCGGAGTGGACAAAGTTCATCCACTTCGTTCAAAATTAATACTAACACATGCGGCGGCAGCTTATATAGCAGGTGATAAAACCGGATGTGATTTTGCCGGTGACTTTATAAATATATATGATAATGATGATGAACCTGATTTTTTTGAAAAAGAGATAAATGCCGTATCGAAACTGTTAAACAGCGAAGAAAAGATTAATTGTGTTTTCCTTGAGGGAAAGGATAATGATGTTGCGCTGCATGTTGCTAAAAGGGCAGCATATAAAAATAAAAAAAGAATTTTTTCAGTATCGATTAATGATATAAATAATGCTGATGAGGACGAATTAAATGAGACCGGAGAGATAATACTTTTTTACGGACATATGGAAGGCATGGTGCTTTTTCTTGCGGATGTATGTGAGGAAAATATCAAGGATGCCTTCCTTTTGCGCTTTATGAATAAAATTATACATAATGGAGTTGTATCACCTGTTTTGCTTTCAGGAAGTGAAAAAACTCCTTCGTCTTTAAAGCGGGGTAGTCTTACCGGAGAATATGTACTTCATATAGGACTTTCTTCTCCGGATGTTAAGGTACGCAGTGCCATATGGGAACATTTTTTAAAAGCATATGGCCTTTCAAAAGAAAAAGGCTTCTCGTGTGAAGAACTTGCGGACTGTTACGAAACAGGTTATGGTGCTATAAAATCTGCAGTCAGACAAGCTGCATTAAATATGCTTGTAAATGGTGCGAAAAAAGCAAATAAAGATATACTGACAGATGCTTTAAAGGGAATAGGAACGGTAAACTTTAAAGGTCTTGCCAAAGAAGTAAAAACGGTTTATACATGGGATGATTTGTGTATAGGTAAGGAAGAAAGCAGGATACTTAAGACTGCATGTGACAGATATAAGATAAAGAACAGGATAGGTGAGAGCTGGGGTATAACTAAAAAGAATGCTTACGGAAATGGCGTATCGGTTTTACTTTACGGGCCTCCGGGTACAGGTAAGACCATGTCTGCACAGGTGGTTGCGCGTGAGATAGGACTTCCGCTTTACAGAGTAGATACATCACAGCTTTTTTCAAAATATATAGGAGAAACACAAAAAAATTTAAATGCAGTATTTGATGAGGCAGAGACCTCAAACGTAATTTTGTTTTTTGATGAAGCGGATGCACTTTTTTCGAAAAGAACCGATGTGGAAAGCTCCAATGACAGACATGCCAATCAGGAGATTGCATTTTTGCTTCAAAGAATAGAGGAATATAAGGGCATGAGCTTACTTGCAACCAATTATTATTCGGGTTTTGATAAGGCGTTTGTAAGACGTATAACCTATGCGGTAAGACTTGAGCAGCCGGATTATGAGACAAGACTTTTGCTGTGGAAGAATACACTTCCTGATGCAGTGCCTATAGATAAGGATATCGATTATGAGTTCCTGGCAGAAAACTTTGAGCTTACGGGAAGCAACATAAAGGCAATACTTTTATCTGCTGCATATATGGCAGGTGCCGAGGATAAAAAGCTTTCCATGAGCTATATAGTAAGAGCGATGAAGTATGAATTCGATAAGCTCGGCATGATGCCGGACTCAGGTAAATTCGGACAGTACGCAGCATATTTGTATGGATAAAAAGAATTATTTTGTATGACTGTTTTGTGATATTTACTATAATATAATTGCTTTATATAGGAGCATTTTAAATGCAGATAAAAAAACTAACCAATGACTTATTTTATATGATTCGCCCGATGGTAACAAAGGATGTTTATATGCATCTTATAAATAACGAAGCTGATGTACTTTGTGCATGGGAGCTTGATAAAATCAAGAGAAAGCTTGAACCAATAGGAACACTCGTTTATTCATCGGCTTATTATTCTTATGATGATAAGAGCAATGAAATCATGATAGAAAGCATATATGTTGCGGAAGATTTCAGGAGGCAGGATATAGGTCTTATGCTATTAAAAGAGATGGAAAAAACAGTATACGATATGGATGGTATCAACGGATTATCTATTAACATACCTATACCGGAATTAGAAAATGAAGCGTCTCTTTTTATAAATAACGGATATGAGCACCGGGTGGATGGAAATATTATTTATAAAATAAATGCTATGGATATAAGTAATATTCCTTTCTTTAGTAAAATTAAAAAATTTAAGAAAAGATACAATGTATCTGCTTTTAACAAGGTTACAAGGCTTGAGCAGGGTAAACTTTATAAATTGTTTGACAACGGAGTTTACGAGTGGCTTAATCCATCAACCTACGGCGGAGTATTGCAAAATGATTTAAGCTTTATGGTGATAAAGGATAATAGTGTCAAGGGATTTTTGGCATCTTCGCTTTATCCGGAGGGTGAGCTTTATCTTGGAGGCATCTATGTAGATAATAAGGACGGAATGATGGTTGCCGCGCTTCTTAATGAGCTTGCTAATTCAATTTCCAGGCGTCCGGATATCAAAACGATTATATTTGCGGCAGCAACCGATGAAGGAGATAATCTGACAAAGCATATCCTTAAGGATTATAATGGTAAATATTGGGTGCAGGTAATATCCAATTTTTATAAAAAGCTTGATTAAATATAATTAACTATAAGAAAATTGTTATGAACAGATAATAAATGAAAATTCAGAGACGGAAGTAATGATGAGGTAAAATAATATGGGAAAAGGAACAGAAATTTATAAGGAACAGCAAAAACAACAGGATTTATTTAAGCAGGATACATTAGAGGAAAATGCTTTTAAGACAGAATATAAAAATCTTTCCGGGGCAGATGGTTTTTCGGGAGATCAGGAATCACAGGACTTTGCTAAAATATCATCCATACCGGAGCCGGCGGTTAATAAAAATGACGGGGTATTCAGATTTTTTCAAAAAAATTCTCGTACTTGAAAAATAAATTGCAGTAGATGTTAGGAGGAGACCTCAATAATACATAAATATATTAATCTTACTTAAATAAGGAGTGTGAATAATGCCAAACCCAAATGATTATAAAATGAAAAAAAAGAAGATAACTGAGTTTCAGAAACGGCTTGGGGAAGAAGAGGTTAAACATTTTGAAAAGAATATGTTTGATGAGTCTTTTCAAGGGGGACAGACCGAGGCGAATGCGTTGATAGAACGTTATTCAAAGAAGACCAAGTTAAGTGACGAGGAGAAGGAGATACTAAGGAATAATGTTCCGGAGGCTCCAAGCTTCCCGTTGCTTACAAGTGAGCAGTATGCAGGTAAGGGCTGTTGGAAAAGAAAAAAATATCGCGATAAGGTCGAGGACTATTATAAGAAACGGAAGAAATATTATACTACATCAGACAAACGCAAGAATAAAGATAACAAAATCGAAGAAGTAGAGAGTAAGGGACAGCTCTATGCCAGAACCAGAAAAGAGATTGAGGACCGTATTTCAAATGAGGATGATCAGCTGATTGTTGATAATAAAGAAAAAACAACAGATATAAAGGCTTTGGATATACCCGTACATAATGAGCCTGAAGCTGAAGAGATAAATGAGGCTGCCATAGCGATAAGCCATCCGGAGATTGAAGAGGACGCAGATGCCATGGATGAGGCTTACAAGAGCTTGAAGGAAAATGAGCAATTCATAGAGAATGAAACTAAGATCGGAGAGTCAATGTGTAAAAAAACACGTAATAATACTCCGAAATTCGGAATGGCACTTTCTACCTACAGCGGACCGTATTACGCCAGAATTAACACTTCCTTGCGAAACAACAAAAGATATCTTTTTGACACAGAACACCTGGCAAATGGAATTAAGAATAATCCCCTTAACCGTGATCTTGTATGCAGAAGAGGAGTAAAGGATGTCACTACCCTTGCCCACATGATGGGACTTGAAAATGCTTCTAACATGAGCGAAGAAGAGATTAAGGAAGTATTTAACCAAAGATTTGAAAGCGGAGAAGATCTCATCATTTCCGACAAAAGCTTTATGAGCACTTCACTTCCTTTTGCAAAAGACAACTTTGGCGCCGGTGACGGATTTCATATAGGAATAGAATTCATGATACTAATGAAAAAGGGAACGCCTGCCATGAATATTTCCAGTATGTCACTTAAGAAGTCAGAGCAGGAGGTATTGGTGGCACCGGGTACAAAGTTCAGGGTTATCAAGGCTGAATTAGATGGTAATGCTGATATTTTACATGGTACGGAAAAAAGCTGGAAAATCTGGCTTGTATCTGTTCCTTCGGATGAAGATAATGCAGATTTATCGTAAGAATAATAATATAGTCTTTAAGGAGGCGTATGATGAATATTACATATAAGAGAATTGATTCAGATACGGCAAGAGAGTTTGCCGATTATATATTACCTGTAGTTGCGGAAGCTTCAGAGTTTGATGACTATATGTTCTATGCCATGTTGGACGAGGGACATATTGCCGGGCTGCTGGTGGCAGATCCGAGACGGATCGGACCTGAAATCCTAAGCATAGGTCTTAGTCCTGCGTATCAGAAAAAAGGACTGGCAAAGGAACTGCTGTCATATACATTAGAGGATATGATAACTATGTATGATGGAAGCGAAGGAATATCTCCTAATTATTTTGGCGCTACGATAATAGCTGACAGGAAGACGGCCGGAACACTAAGCCGTATCTTTGAACAGTGTGGGTTTAAGCCGGGCTTTGAGGGTGCATTTTACGAGACTACTGTTGGAAGTATTGATGAGAGCGAGCTTCTTCACAATCAATCTGTGCTCAAGTATCTTTCAGAGGCTGAAGGCAGGGAACATTTCCGTTCATTGAAGGATGTATCAAAAAAACAGCTTTTGGCATTCGGTAACTATCTGGCGGAGAAAAATATCAGTTCAGGAATTATTCCTGAGGAATTAGAAGAGGATATATCTATTATTGGCTTCAAAGAAGATAAGATTGATACTGCTATTCTCTTTTTCAAGGAGAATGATGGAATTATCCAGAATGCACTGCTTTACCGTGTCAATGACGGAACGCTGCCGACGAATCTTATTCGCCTTCTTACAAAAAGCGCAGAAATAGCTTATCGGAAGTACCCGAAGGATACACGCATATCCTTCTTTGCGGGAGATGAGATAATAAGAAAAAATATAATCAAGTTCTTCCCGAAGGCAGAGCCTCTTCAGAGAATGATAAGCTATGAACTTCCCTTTGATGCGGAAGTATATCAGCAGGTGATGTCCGATAACATATAATATATAACATATGCTTCAGTAAAAAGAGTTGTATAGTGGGGGAATATAATCTGAATAATCTGAAGTAAAGGAATTTCGGTGGGATTATGACTGTAAAAAAAAGAACTTTAATATTGTTTATAAGTATAGCGGCGTTGTTTGTTTTAGTTGTGTTGTCTATGGTTATTCAAGGTTCAAGCTATACCATGCACACACACACGTTTTACGCAGACGATGTTGACATAAAGGACTATACCTGTACATTGGAGCCGGAGGGAATCATAGAGCCTTTGGGTGTGCGTGTTGAAAAGGGTGAGGTAGTGCTTGACTTTAAAGCTGTTGGTAGAGGAAGTGTAAGCGGGAGCTTTACATATAAGGGTGCCTATCCTGACGGTAATTATTTCTATGGACAGCATACGGCGGATTTTAAAGTAAATGCTTTCGGCATCTTTGAACTCTTTTCCGAAGGATGGAATGTCAATTTTAACAGCTATCGTTTTGCTGTTATTGCCATTATACTTAGTCTTTTTCTTACGGAGTTTACTATGCTGGCTAACTACAACACCTACAGAAAAAAAGGTCAGTTTAACTACTCCATGGTAGCATCAGGCGGTGTTGCCATCTACATTGTTGTAGTAATTCTTGCTATGCTTTATAAGATGCATTTTAATGCCATAAGTTCATTTCCGTTATTTTTGTTTGTACTTCGGGAAACCGGCTTTTATCTGTTGCTTATGCTTGCGCCTGTTATGATGGTTATGGCATTGTTTTTGCTTGTCAGCAATCTGTGGCTTATAAAAAACGAGGGGCGACGTCCGGTCAATATGCTTGGCATTTTCTTTGCAATCGTATGGTTTATGTCTAGCATCTTTATCTTTGATCCAAGGGCAAAAATAACAACCATGGTAAACACAACATGGATAGGTGGGAATCTTTATTATATACGGCTTTATTTAGGATATATCGCATCTTACTTCGAATGTCTTTTCTTATCCACAGCCTTAAGTGCATTTCTTGCTACAAAGCATAGGCCGGGCTATGATAAGGATTTTATAATTATACTCGGCTGCGGTATCAGAAAGGATGGCTCTCTTACTCCGCTTTTAAGAGGAAGAGTAGACAGCGCACTTGACTTTGAGAAGGAGCAGTTTGAAGCTTCGGGAAAGCATGCCGTTTTTGTACCTTCAGGTGGTCAGGGACCAGATGAGGTAATCCCTGAGGGAGAGGCTATGGAGAGGTATCTTTGCGAAAAAGGAGTGCCTAAAGAGCGCATTCTTCGAGAAGATAAAAGTGTCAACACCTACCAGAACATGCAGTTTTCTAAAAATGTAATTGAAAAAAACTGTGGGGATGTGACAGATAAAAGGATTTCCTTTGCCACAACCAATTATCACATCTTCAGAGGTTATATTCTTGCAAAGAAAAACGGGTTTTATGCAGACGGAATATCTGCTAAAACAAAGATGTATTTTTATCCAAATGCGTTTTTACGTGAGTTTGCAGGATTGCTGATGGATAGAAAATGGAATAATCTGGCTGTGGTGATTATTATTGTCCTGTTTTTTGGGCTTATATGATTGAACATCCTTCAAAAAAGAACGTCCTTCGGGAGATTCTTTTATTATACTTCATTTGTTGGATATTTGTTGGACGATGTATTGTAAAATATAACAAGTTTTTTATGTTTTATGACAATTATGTGACTTTTCAAATGTTAATATATTGCTAAATACATAAATAATAAATAAAAGGAGTATTTGCCATGGATAATAATTACATTTACAAGGAAAAGGAAGATAAATTAAATTCCAAATTTGAAAACCAGCAGATAGACGAGTTTCTTAATGAAGAAGTTCAAACTGCTTTTGATATGGGAAAAAAGCATATTGGTGCAGCCGATCAAATGCTTAACCTAAATAAGACCGAAGAGGATGTTATGAACATCTCTAACCTCCTGACCAATATGAAGAGCGGCAAATATGAGATTGAAGAAAAGGAAGTAAAACAGGCTAAGCTTGAAGCAGTTCAGGGACGCAAGCTTTCACATCTTATGTTAAATGATCAGAAGCTTACCGGTGACAGTGAAAATATGGACAAGGTGAAAACTGCCCTGGCTGATCTTGAGCTTGTAATGACCACAAAGCAAAGACATGCGCTTACCGATAAACAGATAGATATGCTGCAGAGCCATTATGAAAATGCCATAAACGCCTGCAGGCTTTATTGTGATACAAAAAATCCATGGACTCCTACGGGTAAACGCCGTAAGGCGAAGGTTAAGGCAACCTTAGAGCGTTTATTGGTTGAATCTGATACCCTTGAGCTTGGACGAATGATTGTTAAAAGTGATGGAAGTGAGGCGAAGGAGATAAAGAGCGGTATGCAGCTTTTGTCTCTTACTGCAGTCCAGAATCTTGCTGATAAAATGGTTGTAAAAAATAAGAAAAAAGCAATTGTAGATGAGATTGATAATATTGCAGATTTAAAGTCAGAGGTCGATATAAAGGCGGATGCATATAAGCCAATCATTGAACAAAAGAAGGCTTTATTTGATATGAAACAGATTGATTATAATAAGATGAAGGAGGATTATGATGCTCTTTATAAGCGAAAGGACGAGGTTGAAAAAATAGGCTGGTTCAAGCTTAAGTTCGGTGGAGATGCAGAACTTGATGGTGCATATCAAAAGCTTAAGGATATGGAGGCGGAGCTTGAAGAAGCAAAGTCGGATTATGATTTTGCAAAGAGTGAGCTTAAAAAGCTTGAGAACCAAAAGTTTTTATTTGATAAGTCTATTGAATCAAAGAAAAACGAATATAAAAATGCAGAGATAAATCATGAGAAAAGTGTAAAGCAAAGGAAGGATATCGAAAAGGCAGATGCGGAACGTATAAAGCAGGAAAATGTAAAGCAGCTTGATAATAAGATAAGCGAGCTTCCTGATGATTTACAGGTGCTTGCACGTATGATATCTAACGGTACCATGCCTACTTCTATTATAAAAAATAAAAATAGACTATAATAGAAATATGAAATACGTTTACGTCCTTACTTCAACGCCAAAAGATTTATATTACGAACAGGCCCTTATGTCTGTATGGTCCCTGCGCTACCGCATGCCTGATGCAGACATAATTGTCCTTGTAGATGACAAGACATTTAAATCTTTTGAAGATGAAAAACGCAGCGAATTAAAGAAGCTTGCAGAAGTAAAATCAATTGAATTTGATGACAAGATTACAAATGTAGAACGAAGCCGCCGCATAAAAACTGCAATTCCAGACTACGTTTCCGGGGATTTTCTTTACATTGACTGCGACACAATCATTGCAGACGATCTTTCTGACATCGAAAAAGCAAGCTGTGAAACCGGTGGTATTTTGGACGGACACTGCTACCTTGACGAGCACATCCATAAAAACTATTTTCTTGCAAGAGATAAAAAACTCGGGTTCCATGGAACCCAGGCAGAAGGCTTTAATTTTAACGGCGGCATTGTATTCTGCCGTGACACAGAAGCCGGACACGCCCTTTTTAAAATGTGGAATGAAGTATGGAAATATTCCGCTTACACAAAGCATGATCTTCATGACCAGAGCGCCCTTAACGAAGCAAACTACCGTACAGGCCTTAAAATGCAGCAGCTGCCGGGCGAATGGAATTGCCAGCCAAGTCACGGCGGACTTGCATTCCTAAAAAACGCAAAAATAATTCACTACTACTCAAGCGAATTCAGCGGAAAAAACTACATTCCGTATTACAAACTCGCCGACAAGGCTTTGCAAAATCGAATCAAGGAAGCGGGTGACATTCCAGAC
>CALGGL010000317.1 GCA_937915975.1 uncultured Lachnospiraceae bacterium
ACAGTTGTTCCTGTGCCGACAAGATTTTCCTTAATCTGCTCACTGGTTCCCTTTATAGTTGATACTATAGCTATAATTGCGGCAATTCCTATAATTATTCCCAACATGGTAAGGAAAGAACGCATCTTATGTGCCCATATTCCCTGAAAAGATAATCTTATATTTTCAATCATATATGTTCCCTCCCCTTTTAATAATACAGGCTGTCTGTACGGGCATGATTTGTCTTTATGCCCTCTTCCACACCGCTTGCATACGGAAATGCAATATAATCATTGTAGGAAATGCCTCTTTTTATCTCAATAAGCTCTCCCCACATAATCTTACCCGTTTCTACATACACCTTTTTTAGCCTGCCGTTATCCTCCTTCATAACATAGAAATTATCGTTATCTCTCATAACAAACGCCATAGGCAGATACATTGAACCGTTAGCGCTTGTATTATTATCAGGAAGAGTAATCTCCATATACATTCCCCGCTCAAGGTCATCTGCATCCTCAATTGTTATGGTTACCGGATAAAAGGTTTCCATCTTTTCACTATATGAATAACTGTATGTTGCAGGCATAAGAGATTTATCCGTTACTGTTCCAGTATAATACATACCTGTATCATAACAGTATAAATCAACAGTTTCTCCAAGCTTTACCTTATCAAGAGACAGTTCTCCGATTGATGCCTGAACGGTATAGCCCGAGGTACCGCTTAAAACTATCATAGCGGTATTGCTGCTCAAAGCCTCCTCTTCATCAATAACGGTCTTAACAACTCCGTCAAAGTTAGCGGTTACCTGACCGCTTGAAAGCTGGTATTCCATTATCTCATATTCTATCTGTTCAAGCTGGTATGCGGTATTAAGGCTGTTTATTTCATTTTGCTTATCAGCTATAGCCTTCTTTAATTCCTCTCTTGTATAGGTTTCCTCATCAAAATCAATATTTTCGAAATTATCATTGTTTACCTGTGTATCCGGCTCTGTTATCTGTTCACTCTCTTTGTTCTCATCCGCCTGAGGATTATCTGCATTATCTATGCTTTCTTCATCCACATCAGCATCTGTATCCGTGCTGATGGGAACATCAGGATTATCAGGTTGTTCGGTTGTCGGCTCCTCAGTTGCAGGCGCTTCTGTTACCGGTGCTTCGGTTGTAGGCTCAGGCTGTGGCATATCCTCAACAGGAGTTATCTTTTTTAACTCATCCAGTTCTCTTTGAGCAGCCAGTATAGAGGTTCTTGCCAGTTCAACCTCAGTTCTTTTGGTTTCAAGGGCAAGATTTTGAGATGTTACATCGTATTCAACAATTACATCTCCAACCTTAACCGTATCTCCCTCCTTAACATGAATTTCTTTTATCTTCTGGGAGGAGATAGGATATACCTTTTGCTCCATATTTATTTGAACGGAACCTGCTATTGTGCTGTTGCTTCCGAACCAGCTTCCGTCCTGACCTATTTCATTTACGGCATATACATCTACGGTTTTACTGTTTGCATTCTTTTTCTTAAGAAAATGAAGAACCGTTACAGTAATTCCCGCTACAACAAGAGTGATTACAAGACCTATAATTATCTTCTTTATCTTACTCATCCTGCACCTCCTGTCCGACAGTATCTGCATATATTCCATCATATGTGTGCATTGCTTCCGACTCAGGCTCAGACTGTTCACCTTGTATGGATGCTTCATCCCCCATGATAAGCTCACCGTCAATTATCTTTACCATTCTGTCTGCATATGAAGCAATCTCGTCCGAATGGGTAATCATAATAATTGTTGTGCCCCGCTCATGAAGCTCTCTGAATAATTCCATTACCTGTATACCGGACTTTGAATCAAGTGCACCGGTCGGCTCATCAGCAAGAAGTATCTTAGGCTGGTTAACCATGGCTCTTGCTATGGCGACTCTTTGCTTTTGTCCACCGGAAAGCTGAGTCGGCTTAAAGCTTACTCTGTCCGAAAGACCTACCAAATCAAGTGCCTCAAGGCACATTCTTTTTCGCTCCTTTTTGGGAACCTTGGCATACTGAAGCGGAAGACCTACGTTATCAAGAGCCGTCTGTCTCGGCATAAGATTAAAGGTCTGAAATACAAATCCGATCTGTTTATTACGCACAAAGGAAAGCTCCCTGTCCTTAAGCGTATTTATCTCCTGTCCGTCAAGAAAATATGTACCTGCAGTCGGCTTATCTATACAGCCTATGATATTCATAAGCGTTGATTTTCCCGAGCCTGACGGCCCCATAATGGCTACGTACTCGCCCTCCTCTATGGAAAGATTTATATTTTTAAGAACCGGCACATCCATATTTCCCTGGATATAATTCTTATAGATATTTTTTAATTCAAGTAACATTATTCTGCCTCCTCTCCCTGAAAGTCAGCATCCTCAGTTACTTCATCAAAACCGGATTCATCTGTATCATCAATTTTATCTATATCTTCATCATCCATATAATCGGCATCGCTTCCGGTAGCATCATCAAGATATACAATATTTCCGTTATCGTCAAATGTAATGGCATTGCCGTTTTCATCAAACAAATTACCGTTTTCATCCATCTTGATGAGATTACCGTTTTCATCGTAGAACATCATATTTCCTTCATCATCATACATTATCTCATCATCATACATGGAATCATCGTAATAGTCGTCACCGTAATCCTCATACATTACATCCTCAAAATTATGAGTTGTCTTCATGCCCTCCTTAATTCTTTCCTCAGGAAATGCAATGTAGTCCTCATTTGAAAGTCCTGATGTAATCTCGTATGCCATCATAAGCTCATCATAATCTCCGAGAGTAACAGTTCTTTTTTCTATCTTACCCTTAGAATTCTCAACCCATACATAAGAACCTGATGCATCCTGAACTATGTAAAACTCATCTAACCATACACCTTCCTTAACATCGCCCTGACCGTAGTCAAGTTCGATATATACATGCTCTCCGAGAATAAGTCCGTCTGTATTGTCAAGCGTTATATAAAAAGGATAATTACTTGTGGTTTCAGAGCCTCCTCCGCTATAATAATACATATCATCACTATTGTTATTTTCCGTATGTTCAAGGTCGATACTTTGAATTGTACCTTTCCATGTGAGTGTTTCATCCAATCTTGAATGAACTATAACAGGATCCCCCTTTGACATACTTCTTACATTAAGCTCACTTGCCGTACCTTTAATCCTGTATTCTCCTACAGCCATAATTGTTATGTAAGCCTTATCGCTGCTACCGCTGCCGGAATCATATCCGTAACCGTATTCACTGCCTCCTAAGGCACTGTTATTTTCCGCAACCGACTCATCTATCTCCTTTACAATTCCATCCATTGGAGCAGTAACCTTATTGTTTTCCATAGCAGCCTGCTGTCTGTCTATCTCAAGCTGCTTTGAGCTTGCATTATAATTACTCTGATTAACCTCAGCCTGAAGATTCTGAATCTGTGCCGTATACTCTATCTTTCTGTCGGCAGGTGCCTCATCTCTTTCCTTAACAAGTTCAGCTATCTGCTGATTTGTGGTAGTTATACCGTTATTTATATTCTGAAGCTCAAGCTGAAGCTGCCTAAGCTTTAGCTGCATCTCCTCAGTATCGTACTCAAATAAAACATCTCCCTTTTTTACCTCGTCTCCGACACTTACATACAAAAGCTTAACCTTCTTATCACTGTCGGGATTGACTTTCTTTGTTTCCTGGGCTTCCACTATTCCGACATATCTGCTGTCAACGGATATACCATATCCCATTATGTTTCCTACCGACTCTACATAAACCACTCCTTGTGACTTTGTATCATCCTTATCCCTCAGCAAGAAATAAGCAGTAATTCCTCCTGCCACTGCCAGTAAAATAATAATTGTTATAATTATCTTTATTTTCTTTTTCATAATGCCTCTCCCGTTTTATTAATATTTCATCAAGCTTATTTGATTATACAAAAATATTAATTATAAAAATATATCTTAAACTTTTAAGAATTTATTAATTTTATTTTTCGTCGCCTTTTATATGCTCAAACCATTTCTTTATATCCTTCTCATATCCGTTATCTCCGGGCTCATAGAATTTGCTTCCCCAAAGATTATCCGGAAGATACTGCTGGTCAACATAATGATTCGGATAATCGTGAGCATATTTATATCCCACATTTCCCAGATTCTTGGAACCGGAATAATGAGCATCCCTCAGATGATTAGGTACTGCTGCATTTCCCACATGCTTTACCGACTCCATAGCGCCGTATATGGCATTTACAATTGAATTGCTCTTAGGTGCACAGGCAACATATATTGCCGCGTGCGCAAGAATAATCTGTGACTCAGGCATACCGACTCTTTCCACCGCCTGAGCACATGCCGATGCAACAACAATTGCCTGAGGATCTGCATTTCCGACATCCTCACAGGCGCAAATCATTATTCTTCTGGCTATAAATGTTACGCTTTCACCCGCATACAGCATCTTTGCCAGATAGTAAACCGCCGCATCAGGATCGGAGCCGCGCATGCTTTTTATAAATGCCGATATAACATCATAATGATTATCCCCGTCCTTATCATATTTGATGTTACGTCTTTGAATACATTCCTCGGCAACGGATAAATCTATAATTATCTTACCCGTTTTTTCGTCTCTTTCGGTTGACAGGACGCCAAGCTCAATGGCATTTAACGCATTTCTTGCATCTCCCTCCGATACGTCAGCAAGAAAGCTTACCGCTTCATCGGTTATTTCCGCATCGTAAGAGCCCATACCCTTTTCACTGTCGGATATGGCTCGTCTTATCAATACCTCGATATTCTCTTTAGAAAGTGGTTTTAATTGAAATATAGTTGAACGTGATACAAGTGCGCTATTCACCTCAAAGTAAGGATTTTCTGTGGTTGCACCGATAAGCACAACGGTTCCGTCCTCAACAAAAGGCAAAAGATAATCCTGCTGTGCCTTGTTGAATCTGTGAATCTCGTCAACAAAAAGTATGGTCTTTTTTCCATACATCTTAAGATTATCCTGTGCCTCGCTTACAACATCCGCTATATCCTTTTTGCCTGCGGTGGTTGCATTTATCTCTCTGAAATTAGCACTTGTAGTATTGGCTATGACCATAGCCAGAGTTGTCTTGCCCGTTCCCGGCGGGCCATACAGTATTATGGAACTAAGCTTGTCCGCCTTAATTATACGGTACAATAATTTATCCTGTCCCAATATATGTTCTTGACCGACAACCTCCTCCAAGGCTGTCGGTCTTAATCTCTTTGCAAGAGGAGAATCCTTATCCTTATTATTCTCTCTCATATAATCAAATAAATCCATGATATATTCCTTTTAGAAGCTATGCAAGACCAAGCTTCTTAATTATCTCGTCAAACTTAATAATATCGATAGGTTTACACATATATTCTTCATAATCATCACTTGCATAGCTTGAGTCAAAGCCCTCATCAAGTGCACTGATCATAACAACCTTACATCTTGAGTCCCTTGCAAGTCCAAGCTTTCTTTCCGCATCCCTGATAGATGCAAGTGCCTTATATCCGTCAATCTTAGGCATCATAATATCCATACAGATAAGGTCAAATTTTTCATTGTTATTGACAGCATTTACAAATTCATCAACTGCAGCTATACCATCTCGGGCAAGCACTACCTCTCCGTATTTTGATAAAAGCTTTTCCATGAATTTTCCGCTCGCTATATCATCCTCTGCTACCAAAACCTTCATTGAATCTATTCTCCTTCCCGTTTCGAATATTTTAATAAATCCAGCCATTTATCCAGGTTCTCCATAAATTCCTGTTTAAATGTCTTTTTATGATATGTAATTCTTCTGTCTAAAATATGTGTAGTAAGCATTCCGGTTGCATTGTTGGCAAGTTCCTTTGCTGTAAATGTGTCAACAATCTCGCCTTCCTCTATAGCTTTTCTAAACAGCTCCTCAACAAAGTTTCTTCTCTGCGTTATGCAAAGAGAAATCTTATCTCTCGTATTAACATTATGAAGAAGCTCCTCGTACTGAAGCATAAGTGTTGACAAAGCATAATAATTATCATAGTAGGTTGCATAATCATTAAAATACGTCCTTAGCTTCTCGACATATGAGATATCCTTAGCACTTACGGTATTTCTAATACCGTCATCAAAGCTTGAATAATAATCAACAACCTCTGTCAAAACCTCATCAATACCGCTGAAATACTTATACATCAGTGCTTCAGAGGTATTTTCTTTCTCCGCAAGATTATGCGTCGTCAGTGCCGAAAGACCTAATTCACTTATTAATTCTATTGCAGAGGAAACTATTCTATACTTTCTTGAAACAAAATTATCCGCCACAAAAAAGCCCCCTCTCTTTAGTTGTAACCTCACCCCACGTTACTTCTTATAATTGTATGCCATTTGCCTTCTTTTGTCAATCGAGTAAGGAAAATAAAACTGCCGCCACACAAACTGTGGCAGCAGCCTTAGCATTAACTCAATGATATAACAAATCCCAATTCATAATTTTGTACTAAAATACTACAGAATATATTTAAATAGGTACGATGTTACGTGATTAAGTTGTAACTATTTGATTACAGTTACGTTAGTTGCCTGTGGTCCCTTAGCACCTTCTACAACCTCAAATTCAACAGACTGGTTTTCTTCAAGAGTCTTGAAGCCTTCCATGTTAAGACCGGTGAAATGTACAAATACATCCTGTCCGTTCTCATCTGTAATAAATCCAAAGCCCTTCTGGTTATTGAACCATTTTACTGTACCTTTTGCCATGATAAGCCCCTCCAAAATATAAAATGTCTTGCATATTTTTATGCTACTTTAAAATATCACATTGTTTTATTTTAGTCAAGGCATTATATTATTTTTATTCCGTCCACCGGGTTATAATAATACAAATTATCAGACAGAAAATCGGTCCTCGGAACTGCAGTTTCGTTTACACCCTTTATAAACATTTTCAGCACATCCTCGTCCTCACCCAACCTCCTTGGAATAAGTATAATTTCGTGAACACTTGACGGTATTATATAAAAACCTTCTTTTTCTTTAATACACAAATCATCAAACAGTTCCTTATTCATAATATAGGTTGCTCCGTTAATTCCGCTTTCATTGGTAATGATATACATGTCATTTTCAGGGATATATATATTGGCAGGAGCATTTGCCTTTAATATATCAGACATTCTTCTTACAATCGGAGGAAATATCTTTTTTGTATTTTCAAATGCTATTTTATAAACGGTCCTGATATCAAGTCCCCAACATTCCAAAAGAGCATTTTGCACAATCGCAGATGATATCTCACTGTTATCCCTGTGGACAAGATATCTGAATGTAATGGCAAGGTCAAGGAAAGGAATATAAGGACATTTTTCAAGCCTTGCTTTATTTTTCTCATAGTTTATAACCTTGATATACAGTCTTTCTTTATAATCCGACAGATTTCCGGCTTTTTTTTCAATAAGCTCAAGCTTTTCGGCTGATACAAGATAATTTTTATATATCATCTTCATAACCTCATCAAAATCCTTACCGCGTTTGTATAAACCGTAATAATAATCCATATAGACTGTCGGAGCTGCATCCTTTCCCCTTGCAGTAATTACAATTCCGGTGTATTTTACCCCATTGTTTTTTATAATTTCTCTTTCACTTATATCTTCTATATCATATGCCGAAAGATAATCACCGATGCTCTCACGCACCTTGAAAGTAAACTCATTTAAATCCATTTAACTTCTCCATTCTTAATTTTTTATGGGAATATAGGGAAATTTATAACCTTACAAAGATTTATAACAAATTATAACTACACATATAGAGTTTTTCAAGCGTAAAAAAAGCACCAATGTATCAAAAATCATACATTGATGCTTATAATCATTTATATTTACTTGCTTCAAATGCTATACAAGTTTTTTAAGAAAATCAAGGAAAGTATCCATTTCCTCTTTTGTTCCTATAGTTACTCTTAGATAATTATCTATACGCGGTTTATTAAAATATCTGACAAATATTTTAGCATCTCTTGCCTTTTCAAATATTTCTTTTGCTGTCAGACTTTTGTGTTTCATAAATATAAAGTTTGTGGATGAATCCGGACATGTGAATCCGATTTTTCTGATTTCATCCGTAAACCACTTTCTCGTATCCATTACCTTTTTAACGGTACTCTTAAAATACTCATCATCCTTTATACTCTCCGCGCCAAGAATAATCGACGGCATATTCATGGTATATGAATTATATGAGAATTTAACATCATTCATATATTTTATCAGCTTTTCGCTTCCCATTGCGTAGCCTATACGAAGTCCTGCCATGGAGCGTGACTTTGAAAAAGTTCTTACAACAAGCAGGTTATCATATCGGTCAATTAAAGGAAGTGCACTCTCTCCACCGAAATCAACATAGGCTTCATCAACTATAACTACCACATCCTGATTATGCTTTATAATATCCTCTACAAAAGAAACCGGCTCGGCTATACCTGTAGGTGCATTTGGATTAGCCAAAACAACTCCTCCG
>CALGGL010000318.1 GCA_937915975.1 uncultured Lachnospiraceae bacterium
AATAAAAATGTCAAATAAATCAATAAGAATAAAACCAGCGCTCCGCTTATCGTTGTTTCAAAAGGCTGCTTATCTGTCACAACCCAAAGCACTGTACTTAGTATCGCATATATACTAATAACCGTAATCAGCATATTTTTTCTGTGTGATACTTTTTTTAACGGATAACCCAAAAAGCCTGTTATAAGCAGCCAGGCTGAAAGAGTATATGCTGTTCCTTCGATAAGGCAATAAACCAAATCATAAATTATCTGTAACATTTTTTTATTCCTATCTCGCACTGTTTCTTACATATTCCAAAAGCTTTATCTTAAAATCAGCCATGCTGCTTCTGCTAAGCGGTAAAGCAGTATCCTTTGAAACGATGACCTCATTACTGTGATGCTTTTTCACATGTCTTAAATTTACTACATATCCTCTGTGTATTCTGTAAAAAGAATCTGTTATCAGGGAAAGCTGTTTTTCCATATCGGCAAGCTTGCCGCGGATGGTATATTCTCTTTTTGAAAGTACAATTCTTACGGAATTATTTTGTGCCTCTATATATACTATATCATCCACCGGAGCAACGACATCCTCACCATCATATCTGATTACGATGTGTTTTCCTCCGATGAGCTTTTCCTTCAAATCCGAAAGAGTTTTATTTAACTTATCCTCATCCACCGGCTTGCCAAGGAATCTAAAAGCAGCCACTTCATAACCGTCCATGGCCATCTCAGTATGACTGGTAAGAAATATAACAGGTATATCGATATCGAGCTCACGCAGTTTTACCGCAGTACTCATACCGTCAAGCACAGGCATCTCGATATCAAGAAAGAGAGCCTCCGGTCTTACACCCTTTTTTATATCAGACAGTAATTCTTCTCCATCCGCATATTCCTTGCAAGATAAATCAAGTCTTCCAAAAAATCCGTAAAGAGCATCCGTAATTTTTTTTCTTATTATTTTTTCATCATCACATACCGCTATAAGCATGAACTGTTCCTCGTCTATAATTTATTATGTTACCGTAACACAATCAATTGTATCAAACGATTCTTCCGTTTTCAATATTAATGGTACGATTGCCGTACGCTGCACAATCAGCGGAATGTGTAACCTGAAGTATGGTTATGCCCTTCTTTTCATTAAGCTTTTTAAAAAGATTCATAATCTCCGTTCCGGATACCGAATCAAGATTACCGGTTGCCTCATCGGCAAGAAGTATCTCCGGATTACCAAGTACCGCTCTGGCTACGGCTACTCTTTGCTGCTGTCCGCCAGAAAGCTCTGCCGGCATGGCTTTTCTTTTTTCTGTAAGACCTGTTATCTCAAGTATCTCTTTTAATTCAGGCTCAAGCTCAGATCTTTTTTTACCTTTAACGGTAAGCGGAAGAAGTATATTGTCCTCCACATTAAGATTCTGAACCAGATTATAAAACTGAAATACAAATCCTATTTTTTCAAGCCGAAGCTGTGACAGCTTTCTCTCTGACATCTTTGTTATATCCTCGCTGTCAATTAATATATTTCCCTCAAACTCTCTGTCAAGTCCGCCTATAAGGTATAAAAGTGTTGACTTACCGCTTCCGGATGCACCCATAAGAGATACAAACTCTCCCTTTTTAACCTCAAAGCCCGCATCTGTCAAAACCTTATTTTCACTGCCGCCCTTACCAAAGGTCTTACTAACATTTTTTACTTCTATCATACTGCTCATATCAAAGCTCCTTTCATACTAAACCACTATATCTTTACAAAAGCCATCACACTGCACCTGCCTGACAGCTTATGCCGTACATCACAAATATAAATCTCACTCATAATCAATATGTAAATCAACCTACTCATACTTAAGTTGAAGCGCTATCTTCATCTTCCTGAGTGACCTAACCGGGAATAGTGAAACCAAAGTAAATACCACCCACAAAATCACCAGAAATACTACATACATTTTTATATCATAGGATACGTTGAACCCGCCTGCCAACGAATTCAAAAGTCTTCTAAACGGAATAAATGCCAGAATTGCCGCAGGAAGAGAAACTATAAGTGCAATCGCCGACGATATCATGCTCTCAAGGATAAACATAAATGAAAGCTTATCTCTCGTCATAGCCGTCGACATAAGCACGGCACACTCACGCTTTCTTCCTTCAAAGCCGATAAGCTGATTGCTTATCATACCGATTACAGTAAGCGCAACTCCCAGTATGATTACAAGCATAAGCATGGACTTCATACCTGTTTTTTTACCTTCCCATGTGGCATTATATTCATCCAGTGTCAGAACATCATATATAACAGTACCTGAATATTTTTTTATCTTTGACTTTATCTCTTCAGGGTTGTCACATCTTACATATATTTCACTCGGATAATCATGAAAAATATCTATATAATTATCCATCGATATTACGATTGAATTAGAGGTCGAATCATAATTATTACTGTCTATATATCCGCCGACCTTAAGTGTCTTTTTGATAGGCAGATAGCTGTCCGAATCAAAGGTAAGCTCCACCTCATCTCCCGTTTTTACACCAAATTTTTCTGCAATTGCTTTGTCTATATAAAAAGTATCATTATCTATATCTGAAGGCAGATTCTTAACACCGATCAAAAGCGAAAAGCCTTCTTTAGGAAATCCGAATATATTAACATCCTTGGTATAATCATTTATTGTTATTTTTTTCTCAACCTTATAAACTGTCTCAGTTTCGCTTACTCCTTCCAAATCATCTATGTAAGAAAACATCGAAGCCTTCTGATCGTTATTAAGCTGTATCTGGATATCGGCATCAAAGGTCTTTATGTCATATATCGCATCGAGCGATGTTACAAATATGAAAAGTACTATAGCAAGTGCTGCTGCCGTTATACAAAGTACTCCGCTTCCCACAGTACTTTTTCTTGCAAAACACTCAAGAGCTGCAAGCTTTGCAACCGGCTTTTCCCTTTTATCGAAATGCTTTACCAAAAGACCTGAACAAAGGCAAAGTAAAACCGGAAATAAAAGTGAAATTCCAAATATGATAAATGCAAAGCTTATAAACATAGCTGCAATATTATCGGTTACAACAAGTAAAACTATTGATACAATAATCATAATTGCACCTAAGGTATAGGACACCTTGTTAAGCTTATACTTTGTATCCTTGTTATCAAATATAATGTCTCTGATAGAGGTTCTTGATGCCTTAACAATCTCCTTAATCGAACAGATACATTCTATGAAAATTGCAATCAGTATAACTGCTATATAAGCACCTATTCCGGTTTTTCCGAAATCTACCGAAACACTTGCATCCTTTGAATCAACCGATATTATACCTCCAAGCAAAATGCTTCTCACAATCTTATAAAGAACGCATCCGATTATACCTCCGAACAAACCGTAAAGTCCTGTCTCCGCAAGTAAAAATCCTGTAGTAAATCTGTTGGATAAACCAAGACTTCTAAATGTGCCTACGACTGACATTCGTTCACTGACTATACGCTGCGAAACAGACATGGTTACAAATATTACCAACAGCAGACACACGGCAAACATTAAAAGGAAGATAAGCGTTATAATCTTAATCATAGCATTAATCTCACCGTCATCTATAATCTTACCGACATCAGCTCTGTAGTCTCTCTCCTTAAGAATATCTACAACCTCGTCCGCTTCATCATCCTCCAAAACATCTATATAAGCCTCCGCATATATAAGCTCTCCGTCAAAATCAAGCTTAAGCATTCCCTCTTTACTAAGAAGTGCAAGGCTTGCTCCGTTTGCCATACCGGTTTCAGAAAGAATCACACTAATCTTATATGAAACAGCCTCACCCGCATCACTGTATAAGACAAGCTCATCACCTACACTTAAGCCATAGCTTTCGGCAAGCTTTTTCGATATAGCAGCCTCATCGTCATTTAAGCTTAGTTCATCTCCGATAAGACGCATCTTGTAAGCCATGTCAAAATCCATAGACTCTACCGTATAGCTTTTCGAATGAAAATAGTTGTAAAAGCCTTCCGGTATCTCGATGCTTCCGCCCTGTCTTGTGGTTATAAGCAATGTATTTGCCGGTATATCCATGTCCAGGATATCTTCATCCACTCCAAGCTCATCCGTTATGATGATATCGCTTGTACCTGTTACCTGGGTAAGAAGATTCTTAACGAGATACTCCATCGAGCCGGACATGTCTATGCAAAGGAGTGCCGAAAATGAACAGCTTGCTATACATACGAATAAAAGCAAGGTTCGAAGCGGTTTTGAAAATATATTTTTTAAAGTGTGCTTTATCATTATACGCATTTTCTTATCTTCCTCCTTTTACCATCTGCTTACTCTGTCTTCAGGATCCACATACATTCCGTCTCCCGGCTTTACATCATAAAGCTCATAGAATTCATCCGTTGACGAAAGTACTGCATTTACTCTTATACACTCGGGACTGTGTTCATCGGTTTGAAGCTTATCCATCGCTGCAGTATCCTCGAGCATCATGCACCAGATATATGCATAATTTTCAAAAATTTTACTTCTTTGCTCATCGGTTTTTGCTATCTTCATAAGACACTCCATACCACCCTTATCCGCATAATTTTCACTGCAGGTAAGCTCACCGTTTACATGATATATATCCATAATCGTAAATGTCGAATAATATTCAATCATCCTATCCATTCTGTTTTCAAGCTCTTCCCTGTCTTCCTTACTTATCCAGTCAGGATTGTAATTACCGTCCGAATCATAGTTGATACAGTTTGAATCAAAAGCGTGCCCCATCTCATGAGCAACTACCATTCCAAGTCCTCCGAGGTTGGTATAATAATCCGCATCCTCGTCAAAGTATGGCGCATGCATAATAGCCACTGTTATGTTAAATGAATTGTCTATACCGTACATGGAATTAACCGTCTGTGCAGACATAATAGGCTCGGATTTGTCATGTGCCTTACCTATCATATCAAGCTGCTTTTTATAATTATCCTTATTAACATTTACATATGTTATAAAGGCATCGTCTCCGATAAGCTTTGCATCATTTTTATCCACCTCGTGCGGGGTTCCGCCGCCCTTAACGAAGTACATATTGTCAAGCTTCTTTATTAATCCTTTTCTGGTTGTCTCGCTAAGCCAGTCTGCCTCATTTATAAGCTGTCTATAGCCTTCCTTAATGTCCTCGTACATACGTGTAAGCTCTTCGTCCATTTCCTCCGTATAGTACTTATCAGCATAAAGCTCGCTTACTCTGTTTTCTAACAAACTGTTTGTATAAAGGGCAGTCTCCTCTTCTTTCGCCAGATAGCTTACAGGCGCATAAAGCTTTAAAAACTCATACTCTTCCGTCAAAAAATAATTGTATCTGTTCATCAGGTCACAGATAAGATAGGTCTTGATACATTCAAGATTATCATCGTTAAATGAATCGGCAAGCATGGCAAGCTGTTCCTTATCTCTTACATACCAGCCTCCGTACGGATTATCTTTAATACCCATGGTTTTTTCAAAATTATCCGCATCAAGATTTTTAAGTATCTCATGAAAAGCATCCTCTTCATAAAAAGTAAATGATGCATAAGGATTTTCTGCATCCATAATCTGATAATCTGTCTTTCCTGCCACATCAATTGCAAAGTACACAAAATCATCAGCTTTCCTTCCAGCCTCATCAAGCTCCTCTCCGCAAGCCAAAAGTGCATCAAGCACATATGAACGAAGCATCTGTCTACTGTCATCACTCTCATATATATCCTTTAGAGCTATGTTGAAAATCGAATCCTTTTGATCTATATAAAGGGCGTTTTTTTCTGATTCGAAGAAGTTTCTCTCAATCATGATATCAAAAAAAAGGACCTGTCCTTCCTCTTTTGCAATCTCACCGATTATATCAAGAAGCTCATCTGTATCTTTTGCCTCATTTATCTCCTTAAGTCTCTTATTAAAATGCTCTGCCCCAAGACTACCTATATCCTCCTGATTAAGATACTGGATATATGCATCCTTAACGAGCTGTTCATTGGTACCCGGCTCATAGCTTTTATTTGAAGCTGCTATGTCACTGATAAGACTTATTATCTCTGCATCAACATCATTCATAATGTCCGCTGCCGGTCCACCGTACGCCTCTCCATAATGAAGGTCAAGATTAAGCAGTGTATCCTTATTCACATAGCCATAAAAATCATCCTGCGGTCTAATCTCCTCAGATGCCTTTTTCTCACTGTCCTTTGAGTCTTTTTCAGTACTGCCTGCATCATTTACTGTAGCTTCATCTTCTACTTCCTTTTTGATGATTCCGCAGCCGCATAAACCAAATGCCATAACCATTGCAAGCAGTAATCCTATTAAGCTTTTCATTTTCTTCTTTTTTAGCATATCCATTTCTCCTCTTTTATCATTTATATTGCACTCATTATTTGTCCTGATAATTCTTTAGTTTTTGTTTATGCTAATATATCATTATTAAATTTTTATTTTGGAAATTTGTGGTGAATTGCAAAAAAGATGTGGTGAACGACAAAAAAATGTGTTAGAATATTTTCGAAAATATCTATATGAGGATATTTTCCCTTTCGAAAATATCCACGAGATTATTATTTAAGGTGGTTTTATATGTTAAAACGTAAAATTTATGATGATTTAAAAAAATGGAAAGAAACAAAAAATAAAAAATGTCTTATAGTACAAGGAGCAAGACAGGTCGGAAAAACCTTTATCATAGAAGAATTTGGAAAAGAAAATTATGAAGAAATAATATCCATAAATTTCAAACAAACACCAAGTGCCATAGAAATATTTTCGGGTGATATAGATGTAGAAACTTTGATACTGGCTCTTAGATTTAGATTTCCCGAAAAAAAAATCGCACCTGATAAAACTCTCATTTTTTTAGATGAAATACAAGAGTGTCAGGAAGCTATTACTTCACTTAAATTTTGGGCAAACGATAACAGATATGATGTTATAGCCTCGGGTTCTATGCTTGGAATTGATTATAAAAGAGCTACTTCATATCCTGTAGGATATGTTGACTATATCAAAATGTATGGATTGGATTTTGAAGAATTTTTATGGAGTCAGGGAATTAATGAAGAAATCATCTCCTCACTAAAACAATTATTTGTTGAACGCAAGGTTGTTCCTGATGCTATTCACTCTCAAATGATGAAATACTTCAGATATTATATTGCTTTAGGAGGCATGCCTGAAGTTATTCAATGCTTTGTTGATACCAAAGATTTTAGAGAAGCCGATAAAGTTCAAAAAGAATTACTGCAAGGCTATCTGTACGATATTGCACATTATGCAAGTGCTGATGAAAAAATCAAAGCTGAAAAGTGTTTTTTATCATTAACAAAACAATTATTGGATAAAGAAAATCATAAATTTCAATATAAAGAAATCGAAAAAGGCGGCAAAGCTCAAAAGTACTATTCAAGTATTGAATGGTTAGTAAGATCTGATATTGTACGAATTTGTAATAATGTAACCAATATATGTTATGATTTGGATGATTATATTAAAATTGATAATTTCAGATTATATACCTCCGATTTATCTTTATTGATTGCAATGAAAGATTTTGCTTTAAAGGGACAAATAGTTGAAAACACTATTATCGGCAACAGTAAAGGTGGAATATACGAGTGTGCTATTGCTGATATCCTTATAAAAAAAGGATTAAATATTCGTTTTTATAAAAATGAATCTACTAAAAAAGAAATAGATTTCTTAATTCAACAAAATGGCAAAGTATTACCAATTGAAATAAAAAGCAGCAACGGCAAAGGGACTTCATTAAATCAATTAATGGAAAAAAAGCCTGAAATACCTGTTGCATATAAATTTATAGATGGTAATGTAGGTGTTAGTGATAAAAGAATTGTAAGTATGCCTCTATATATGGCTATGTTTATATAACATACTCTATCAAGGAGCTTCTTTTAATGTGCCACAAAAGTCAAATACTTTATTTCCTTTTTCAACAATCTGGTTTCCAATTTCAAGTTCGGATTTTGATGCTTTATGTTCTATTTCTGATACCCCTGTCATATCAACATCTACAAAATCAACTCTCGGTTCATATATATAATAGCTTCCGTCATATGCACAAAACCAAAGTATCCTTACCTCAGTTCCTCTGAGTGGTCCAAGAATCCTCTGATTGTATATTGTGACTCCATAAAGTAAAGCTTCATATGATACAGAACCACCGTCCTTAATATCAATTCTTACAGGTATGAGTGTTAAAACAATTAATATAATAATTATAATCTTTTTTTCATCTGTAAATTCCTCCATCAAAAATCATATTACTGTAAAAGCACAAATACCCACCTATCGCCATAGTTGTATCTTATATTTACATTATAATTATAGGTCTTA
>CALGGL010000319.1 GCA_937915975.1 uncultured Lachnospiraceae bacterium
CATATTAAAGATGAAAAAATATTTTGATATTATTTATAAAAAATAATAATTAATTTTAATTGTTTTTAAAATAATTATTTTTAATTTAATTTTAATACTTTTTTTAGGCAAGAATCAATAATAATTATCAAATTTAACCAAAATATTTATATACCTTAATTTTACTTTTATTTATATTTGTTCCAATATAATTATCTTATCTTAAAGTAGCATACATTTTTTCATTAATTTCTCTCATCAATTTATAAACTTCTTTCAATTGATTTAAATTATTAAAAGTAAATTTATTATCTAATCATATAGACTTATTGATAGTTAATATATAATAAAATGATGCTTTTTCCTTGTTTTTATTTGTTTTAAATTTATGTGGAAATATCTTTAAAATAATTCTTCTTTCTCTATTTTTGAGTTTTCCTCTGCATTTTTTTGTTTTTCTTCTTTGTCAATTTTTATTTGATATATTCATCGAATCAACAACTTGAACTTTCAAACTTTCATTAATCATTTTTAAAAAATTATCTTAGTTAATATCTTTTTTTGCTATGTTCGCCTTAAAATTCTTCGGTTTTTTTTGACATGAAATTTTTTTCCAAAGAAATGATTTTTCATAAATAATATTATGATTTTTTTATCTTTATTATTATATTGTATATCTCATTGAAGATAATAACTTAATATATGAAAATAAAATTCTAATAAAATATCATCATCATTTTTATTAAATATTGCAATAAGTGAAGCTCTATAATTTGTATCACTTTTGCGGATAATAAATAATAATATTTTACTTTTACTTTTTTCATAATATTTGATTTATTCTTTTATAAACTTTTAAAATTAAAAGTAGTAGAATATAATATAAATAAATAGTTCCAGTAATAATCCAATTTTTGTTCATAGGTTATGTTTTTATTAAATATTTATTATAAACACTTCGTTATATTTTATAATTCCTTTCCATTGAATTGGTAGGATTAATTTTAAATTTTTTCAAATTGTTACATTATTTTCTTTTAATTTTTTATATTTAACTTAAATTCTAAAAAGACAACCTTCTTCATTCTTAATTACAATAGAATTATTATTTATTATATTATTATTATCGACTCTGGTTATTTTTACTATTGAATCTTCATCCAAACCAATATTTAAAAGGTTTCCAAAAATAATTATCTCTTGCAAATTTATTTACGATTCAAAAGCTTGAAATAACATATTTTCTTTCGGGAGACAATCTTATATCTTTTTCGTGCTAATTTCTTTTTGATGTTTATTTTTTTTATTTTTGTTTACTACTTGGATTTTTATCTTATATTAAATTCGAAAAGAGTTAATTTTCGTATCCAAAATTATATAATAAATTTAATTAAAAACTTATTTCAAATAGAGCAATAAATGATACAGACAATAAAAAGCAAATATGTTTTCAAAGTAATCTTTTCTTATATTGAAGATAAAAAGGGACTAAAATTGGTAAAATATAATAAAATAATACAAAATAAACTGACAATAAATATTAACAATTATAAACATATAAGTGGAAAATATATCATTTATAAGCCAAATAACATAGGAAAAGAATATGATAGTTATAAAAATATATTAATATTTGAAGGAGAATATTCAAAGGGAGAAAGAAATGGAAAAGGTAAAGAATATGATCAAAACGAGTCATTAATATTTGAAGGAGAATATTTAAAAGGTAAAAGACATGGTGAAGGTAAAGAATATAGGAATGCTCAATTAATATTTAGTGGAAAATATTTTTATGGAAAAAGACTAAATGGTGAAGGTAAAGAATATATTGATGATAAATTAAGATTTGAAGGATTCTATTCAAATGGACAAAAAAACGGAATTGGAAAAGAATTTAATTCCGATGGTAAATTAATATTTCAAGGAAGCTATTTAAATGGTAAAAGAAAGGAAGGAAAAGAGTATAACTGTGATAATAAAATAATATTCGATGGCAAATATTTATATAATCATAAACTAAAAGGAAAGGAATATTGTGAAAGTAAATTAGTATATGAAGGAGATTATTTATATGACAAGAAATGGAATGGAAAAGGATATGATAAAAATGGTAAAATTATATTTGAAATAAAAAATGGTAATGGAAAAATTAAAGAATATAATGATGAAGGTCAATTAATATTTGAAGGTGAATATGTTAACGGAAAAAGAAGTGGAAAAGGAAAAGAATATAATGATGATGGTGAGTTAATATTTGAAGGAAATTATTTAAATGGAAATAGGAATGGTTATGGGAAAGAATATAATTATGGTGAATTAATATTTGAAGGTGAATATTTAGATGGAAAAAGAAATGGAGAAGGAAAAGAGTATAAAATTAATGATGATGAATTAATGTTTGAAGAAGAATATTTAAATTTAAAAGGAAAAGATATTAATCATGGTGATTTAATATTTGAAGGAGATTTTTTAAAAGGAAAAAGATGGAGAGGAAAAGGAAAAGAATATAATAAATTCGGTAGCATAATATTTGAAGGTGAATATATAGATGGAGAAAAAAATGGAAAGGGAAAAGAATATAATGAAAATAATAAACTAATATTTGAAGGTGAATATTTAAAAGGAAAAAAAAATGGAAAAGGAAAAGAATATAATGAATATGGTGAAATAATATTTGAAGGAGAATATTTGGATGGAAAAAGGAGGTCTCATATTTAAATCTTAGTATAGATTTATTTGATAATGAAATAGTATTTGAGAGGCATTCAAAATATATTGTAATTACAGAAAACACTATGATTGAAAGGGTGCTGCAGACCATCAAGCTCTATGATTATGTCGATATTTTGAAAGAGGACTGGCTTGATGAAGATGAGCTTTATGAGAATCTTGTGGATGATGAGATTACATATGTGTCAACTCATGGGATCTCATTGCAATACTGTCATTTTCCAAAACAGATTATACAAAAAAGCTGCTGTAAAAAAGCATTTATACGGGGCTTTTTCCTTGCGACCGGTTCAGTAAATGATCCCAATAAGGCATATCATTTTGAGATAGTTACAGATACCAGGGAAATGGCGGAAGTTATCAGGGAAGTTATTGTGGGCTTTTCACTGGATGCAAAGGTGGTCAAACGAAAGAAATATTATGTGGTGTATCTCAAGGAAGGTTCAATGATAGTTGATATGCTCAATGTAATGGAAGCTTATGTGAGTCTGATGGATATGGAAAATGTCCGGATACTTAAGGATATGAGAAATGATATTAACAGACGTGTCAATTGTGAAACGGCTAATATTAAAAAAACAGTCAGCGCATCCATGAAACAGATTGCTGACATTGAATATATAGAAAAGGCAAGAGGTTTAAAATATTTAAATAAACCCTTAAGGGAGATTGCAGAGGTCAGGCTCTCTGAGCCGGATGCAGACATGGCAACCTTGGGAACAATGTTGAATCCACCGATTTCAAAATCAGGTGTGAATCATAGATTAAGAAAAATAAGTAAGATTGCGGAGGAAATTAGAAATGGTTAGCGAAACAGTTAATGTGAATCTGACAGCAGATGCAGAGGCAAGACCGGTGGCAGTTCTTGTGCAGAAAGCAAGCCAGTTTGAAAGCAAGGTTTTTATTCAGTCAGGTGACAAGAAGATCAATGCCAAAAGTATCATGGGCATGATGAGCCTTGGACTTAGCCAGGATGCAGAAATCACTGTGTGTGCTGAAGGTGAAGATGAGCAGGTTAATGATGGGATAAAATACAATGTTTCAGATATAGATGGTGATGGGAGAGAAGAACTATTACTTGAAATAACGTCAGTATATACTGCTGCCCAAACGCTTCTTATATACGAATATAATCCGGATACTCATGAGGTGATTGAAGAATTATCTGAATATCCATATATTATTGGAGCCTATGATAACGGAATACTTGAGATTGGTTTATCTCATAATCAAGGGATGGCAGGAGACGCTATGTGGCCATACAGTATGTACAAATATAATGCCGAAACAGATACTTACGATAAGGTTGCAGGTGCTGATGCGTGGGATGGATCAGTATTTCCTACAGGATGGGATGGGGAGAGTTTTCCTTCTGATAAAGATACTGATGGAGACAATATATTATATTCAACAATAGATTATGCATCTGAGAGCGATTATGTGTGGATTGATAATGCCCAATATGAAGAGTGGCATAACGGTTATATAAATGGAGCTAATAAAAAAGAACTTGAATGGCATGATATATCAGAGGGTGATATTTATTCAAGTATAGATCAATTAAATAGCTATATCTTCGATTACTACACAGATACGCATGAGATATCTGAATCGGATATCGGCTATATGTATGTTCAAAATACAATTGATTCAGGTATGGGTGATGCAACAGAAGTTGTGTTCAATTATCTTAGGGATAAGGCCGGACTTGAAACAGTTATAGACAATGAGGGGATGGAAGAGGCATATGCACATGTCGATAACGAAGTTGTTATTTATACTGATTACGATACTATGTATGCATTGAATTATATAGGAAATAAGGTGGGGGATATAACAATATTTGGTTTATATCCGGGAATGCCAATTGATGATGCCAGACGCATTATTGAAGCTATGAATTTCACAAAGCAATACGATGAGTATTCCCAGACCGAAATCGAGAATGTATATGTTACAGGAGTTAGTAGCGGACATTATGAGATTAGAATAGATGAGGCTGATGGGAAAGTGAAAAATGTATCAATTGTTAAGATGTATAGTTTTTAAAAACTAATGATTTATATAAGGAGGAGTGTGCATTATGAAGAATAAGGTAGATAAGTTTGGGGTAAAAATATTTATGGCATTCATGTCTGTATTATTTGCATTGGCTGTACCAATGTATAAGGTCAATGCAGAAAATACTGATGTAGGATCAGCAAAAGCAATTACATTTGGAACATCTTATAGCGATACTATAACGGAATCTATAGAACAAAGGTTTTATAAGATTACTTTACAGACTTCTGGCAGGATAGAATGGAGCATTGAAGCAGATATACGCTATTTCGATATGTACATATATGATAGCAACAATAAGAAAATGTATTCTGGTTCAAAGTCGAGAAACTCTGTAACAAATAGGGCTAACATGAATGATTATATAGATTTGACAGCAGGGGATTACTATATACAAATATCAGAGACTTATGGCGGTAATACAGGTAGTTATAATTTTGTAGTCAATTATACTGCATCGGGTGAAAGCTTTTCTGAAGGTGGAACAGGAGCAAATAATGATATCAGGACAGCAAGCAGTATAGCATTTGGAAATGTATATACTGCACAGCTTGCAGATAACGATAATATTGATTATTTTAGATTTGAGGTAAGTGAATCTGGAACAATTGCTTTTTGGGGTGATGGAGACATAAGAAATGTTTATTATAAAATATATGATAGTGAAGGTAATGATTTATATTCAGATTTTAGGTCAAGAGATAGTGTTACCAACAGAGCAACATTGAATACTAATTATTATCTGCAAAAAGGAACTTATTTTTTGGAAATAAGTGATACATATAATTATAATACCGGAGTTATACCGTTCAGACTGTTATTTGCATCTGCTGGAGAAACTTTTGGGGAAACCGGTGCTGATGATACGATTCAAGGTGCAAATTCTATTCAATATAACATTAATTATAATGGACAATTGGCTATTAATCATAATGATAAAGATTATTATGCATTTACCGTGAGTGGTAATAAGGTGGTTGCAGTAGATTTTGTGAGTGAGATGACAAATGGAGAAGTTAGTATCTACGATACATCCGGAAAGTCACAAGGATATATGAGCTTTAATTCCACAGCTAATATTACAAAGTCTGATATATGGCAATTATCATCAGGCACATATTATCTTTGTGTTTCAAGCAATAACAAATGCGGCAATTATTCATTTAAGATAAGTACTGTGTCTGTGCCCAAGAAGGTTACATTATCAAGTGTAAAGAGTAAAAAGAAAAGGAAGATGACAGTCAAGTGGAAAAAGGTAAGCGGAGCAAACGGATATGAAATGCAGTATGCATATGCAAAGACCTTTTATTATCCTCATACATATACCGTTAAAGGTAAATCAAAAACAATAGGTGGATTGACATCAAAAAACAGATATTATGTAAGGGTCAGAGCATACAAGCTTATTGGTAATAACAAGATATATGGGGCATGGAGTAAAGTGAAATCTGCAAAGATTAAATGATGTGCAAGTTAATTAATGTCAGAGGTTTTAATAATTCTCCGCACCATCGATAAGCGGCATTATTATCTTTGTTCATAAAAGAATATAAGATCAAGGGGTAAGAAAAATAAAAGTTAATGGCGGGGAAATTCCCCGCCTCAAGGTGGACCAGGGTCTTTCGAC
>CALGGL010000320.1 GCA_937915975.1 uncultured Lachnospiraceae bacterium
CGATATGGATACTTCAGGACTTTTATTGGTATGTAAAAATGATACCTCACATAGAATTATGGCTGAAAAATTTAAAGTCCACGATATCAATAGAATTTATACAGCGATTTGCTATAATCATTTTAATGAAACTGACGGTACAATCGATAAACCTATTGCCAGACATAAAACAGATCGTAAAAAGATGGCGGTTGCTCCAAAGGGCAGAAGAGCCGTTACTCATTATCATGTAATCAAAAATCTTAAGGATAATATGTCGTTAATCGAATGTAAGCTTGAAACCGGACGCACACATCAGATAAGGGTTCATATGGCGAGTATAAATCATCCGTTGCTTGGAGATGAAATATACGGAACCAAATCAAAAAAATTTAATTTAAACGGTCAGGTTTTACATGCCGGAGTTCTTGGATTTAATCATCCGATAACAAATGAATATATGGAATTTAAATCAGAGCTTCCGGAATATTTTAATAAAATTTTAAATGTACTTGATGATTCATCATTACCAAACGCATAACACAAATTACAAAAATGTGTTATGCGTATTTTTGATTAAAAACATCAAAAAAGTTAGATTTTATGCGGATTTTCCTTGACAAGAGGAGTGTAATATGATATATTAAAAGTAATCCAATTATTCGCAAAACTCAGGTTTTACGAAGAGATAGGCACAGAAAAACGTGATAGTACTAAGGAGGTACTCTTATGGCTGAATTAACATATCAACAACAAATTGACATGCAAAACATAGATTTGATCAGAAACATTTCCAAGGAGCTTCCGGATTACATGCGTCACTTCTTTCGATCAATCCAGCAAAGCAAATCCTCACGTACCAGACTTGGCTACGCACGTGACATAAAAAACTTTTTTGAATACATTGTTGAGGCCTATACGGATGCGCCTTTAAATTCGCCTAAGGATGTCACTCTCGATATTCTTTCGTCCATAAATGCGATTTTCATTGAGGATTACGAGGA
This sequence comes from uncultured Lachnospiraceae bacterium, assembly GCA_937915975.1. Classification (GTDB taxonomy): domain Bacteria; phylum Bacillota; class Clostridia; order Lachnospirales; family Lachnospiraceae; genus Coprococcus_C. The sequence goes on from CALGGL010000320.1 coordinate 984, forward strand.
TTACCTTCAAAAGTACACTAAAAACGGTCGTATTTACACTAATGACAAGGCATCAATTAAGCGTAAATTATGCTCCCTTAGTGTTATGTATACCTATTTTTACAAAAATGACCTTGTTACAGGCAATCCTATCAATAAAATCGAACGTCCTCGCCTTAAGGACAAGCAAATCGTCCGTATGGACTATGATGAGGTTGCAAACTTCCTTGATACCGTCGAATACGGCGTTAATTTGACCGATAAGCAGCTACAATACCATGGAAAGGCTAAAAATCGCGATTTGGCGCTTTTAACGCTTATGTTAAGTACAGGTATCCGTATATCCGAATGTGTAGGTCTTAATGTAAATGATGTTGATTTTAAGAATATGTGCATCAAGGTTACCCGAAAAGGCGGCAAGGAGGCCCTTGTTTACTTTAGTGATGAAGCTGCCGGGCCTCTTAGTACTTACATTGACGAAAGAAATAAAATCGATGCCGTTTCCGGTCACGAAAACGCTCTTTTTCTATCTTCTCAAAGAAAACGAATCAGCGTTCGTACCGTTGAAAATATGGTTAAAAAATATGCTCAATCCTCGGTTCCTTTAAAGCATATTACGCCACATAAACTTCGAAGCACCTACGGAACCAATCTTTACCGCGAAACCGACGACATCTACCTTGTTGCCGATGTTTTAGGCCATAGCGACGTAAATACCACCAGGAAGCACTATGCTGATATGGATGATGACCGCAAACGCCGTGCAAGGAATAAGGTTACTCTTAGGGAAAGTTGAATTGTCTCTAAAAATATTACCGTAATAATATTATGTAAACATATTTTCATAACAATTATAACACCAAAATAATAATTAAATATATAGTTTTTTAAAGAAAAAAATGTTATAATATTTATATGAAATTTCTGAAGGTATTTATTTTCTTTTTAACATCAAAAGGAGGGCTATTTTATGGGTAAAAAAACTATTATCACCATTGGAAGACAATTTGGAAGTAACGGACGTGAAATAGGCAGAAAGCTTGCTGAAAAGCTGGATTATTCATTTTATGACAAGGAATTACTCAATGAAACTGCCAAGAAAAGCGGTTTAAGCGAGAATTTGCTCAAAAGTCTTGACGAAAAGCCGTCTAAGAGCTTTCTCTACTCTCTCGTCATGGATCCATACAGCTACGGTTTTACAAGTACCGGCTATCATGCAAATCTTAATCAACAGGCATTTCAGGCTACTTATGATACGATTAAGAGCATAGCTGAAGAAGGTCCTTGTGTATTTGTCGGTAGGTGTGCGGATTATGCTTTAAGACATAACGAAAATCTGGTTCGTATATTTATATTTGCTCCTCTTGAAAAGAGAATCGAAACTGTTTCAAAGCGTTTTGATTTATCGGAGGATAAGGCAAGAAGCCAGATAATCAAGGAAGATAAAGGACGTGCATCCTATTACAATTATTATACCTCAAAGAAATGGGCCTCTCTTGACAGCTATGATATATTTGTAAACAGCAGCCTTATGGACATAGATAAAACTGTTGATTATATCATAAATATCATAAATAACATGAATTAAAGTGCTGTTAGATAAAGTCATAAATTTTCAGCTTTTAGAACAATATAAAGGGCAGATTCTTAATATAGCGTGAACGATATAGCTATACGAGTATCTGTCCTTTTTATTGTTATTCTTTTATTCAAATATTTGAATATCCACCGGTTAATAATATTTTCTCTTTAAGCTCTCCTGCAGATTTAAATCCACTGTCAATCAGTTCATTTGCAGCATTATTAAGTGCATTTTCAAATGAATCCGCTAAATTATCAAAAATATTCATAGCATTTTTCTCGGTAAAGCCAATATCCTTTGCAGCAATTATAAAGTTTTCTCTGTTAATTTTATCAATATCAATCTCTCCGCCTATGAAGAAACTCATATCCTTAGTCAGTCCATAAACCCTTGTACCAACTATATCATAAGAAGGTGCAAGTCTGACATTTCGAAGATTATCATCATATAATAACGAAAGATTTTTAATATGACAATCAGTATTTCCGATTAAATAATTGAAGCATATCATCTGCCATAACTTGTTTTGATCAGCTATAGGATTATTGCAATTAATACGAATCAGATCAAATATCCGTTTTAAATATCCCTCATTCTTTTTTTCGTATTTATCTTTTGAAGCTATTCCCATAGCCTGAGCAAAATCCTCCTGATGAAGTCGATTAGGAACTATTAGGCTGTTTATACTTTTATTTTGTATGAATGTTCTGTCATACCTTTTTGTGGCATAAAGAAGTTCATCCATATTGGTTCCGGTATTTATTATAAATGATTCAGGAACCTCTAAATTTAAGTTTTTAGCGGTCAACATACAAAGTTGTTCATTGATTACAATATCATTTAAGCGTATATGACTCTGCTTAATAATGTGAGTGCTGGGTGCATCACCTTTTGGTAAATACCAATCTTTGTTTATGCTATCATAATATAAGCCAACCTTACCTGAAGCGCCTGTCAAAGATAAATGTGTTTCCATCAGGATTTGTGTTGATTTTGATGCGCCTTCCTTTGCCAATGCCTTAACCTGTTCTATATCAAGCTTCTCGTATGAAGCTTGATTATCATTATTTTCATTCCCGACTATTTTAATAGCTCCAATACATTCGTGTCCAAGAACAGAAAGAATTGTAATATAATCATTTTCATCAGTTTTTATCC
>CALGGL010000321.1 GCA_937915975.1 uncultured Lachnospiraceae bacterium
ATAATCCGGCTCGTCCCGGGTGGTGCGCTTCAGCTCCGGGATGCCGCTGGCTTTGGAAAAAGCGATCCAGATTTCCGGCACCAATACCCCTTCCAAGTCCAAGCATGTAATATACATCTGTTTTCTCCTTATCCTTTATCCTGTTCTCTCTTGAGCCATTTTCTATTCAGTATAGAGCATTTTTTCCTTCATGTAAAGCAAAAAGGTACGGGAATACTGTTTTTTTGTGGTATAATGCTCTATTCTGTGATATGATTCTTTTATAAATATCCGATTTCATTGCAACCGTTGAAACAATAAACACATGTACTACATAGGAGGACTGCTGTATGGCATCCACAAAACCTGATGATCAGCCGCGTCTTGGAAGACCCTCCCGCAAAACCATCGACCATATCAAGATTGCCCGCGGCAAGCGCGGCGATTTTTCCCGAGCGTTCGCCGTCGTACCCGAACAGCTCGTCGATGGACACGCCGAAGATCTCGTCGGTGATGCAGTAGGCGATGCCGAAGCGGTGGACGGCCGGGAGAGTGCTCTTGAGCTTCTGCGAGAGCGAGCAGCTCATGAGAAAATACCGCAGATTGACGATGACGCAGGTGGTGATCATCTCGAACGCGCCCGCGTGGGAGGCGATGAGGAGCAGGGCGGCAAACTCGCCGGCGGAGGCGACCATTCCGGTCGACATCAGGAAGGACTGGAAGGCGGTCAGGCCGACGTTCCGGGCCTCGATCCCCAGCGCGAAGGAGACGGCGAAATACCCCATGCAGATGGGGAAGCCGTCCCGCAGGCCGCGGAGGATCCAGTCCCGCCGCCCCGCGGGCGCAAAGGAGCTGTTGGTTTCAGACGTTTTATTGTTCATGGCGGAAGATTCTGTAATGCCTTTTATAAAATACTTTCTGTTGCAATGCCTGTTGTTTTCATCATTTCATTCTTTCCCGCAGAATAGTTTTGTGATACAATAAATGACTGCTGCAAGAATGATGCATGCGGCGGCCCGGGCGGAACCGAACCGATGGCCTTCTGGCCCGCGCAGGCGGCAGCAAGAGGAAGGCCAGATACCATTTCTGCAGGATATGATCCATATCCCGCGCAGGCGGTAACAAGAGGAAGGCCAAATACCATTTCTGCAGGATATGACCCATATCCCTTGCATGCGGTAACAAGACTGTATTATAACATACTCCGGAAAAAAGGGGGATAAAAAATGCTTCCAAAAGATCCGCACATGCTGGCCAGTTTCCTGAATCTGAAGCTGCGCGACTTCTATCCGTCGCTGGATGCGCTCTGCGAGGATCTGGAGGTCGACAGGGAGGAGATCATCGCGAAGCTGGAAGCGGAAGAGTATACATACGACCCGGATAAAAATGCCTTTGTCTGAGCAGCCAATGAGCCGCGGAAGTATCTGCATGTCGGGTATTCCAGCAAAAACCCGCCGGGACAGATGAGGCAATCAACTGTTGCGGCAAGGAGTAAATGAAGCGGCATGCAGTCGCTTTACACAGAATCAGTGTAAGGATAGATGAGTAAGGAGTGAAAATATGCGCAGAGAACTTGCCAAGACCTACGATCCGCAGGGGATCGAGGACAGAATTTACAAAAACTGGGAAGAGAAGAAGTATTTTCATGCGGAAGTCGACCCTGCAAAGACTCCGTTTACGATCGTGATCCCGCCACCCAATATCACGGGGCAGCTCCACATGGGGCACGCGCTGGACAATACCCTGCAGGACATCCTGATCCGCTATAAGAGGATGCAGGGCTACAATGCTCTCTGGCAGCCGGGAACAGACCATGCGGCTATCGCTACAGAGGTTAAGGTCATTGAGGCTCTTAAGGAGCAGGGAATCGATAAGCATGACCTTGGAAGAGAGGGATTCCTTGAAAAAGTCTGGGACTGGAGAAGAGAGTACGGCGGACGTATCGTTAACCAGCTTAAGAAGATGGGTTCATCCGCTGACTGGGACAGAGAACGTTTTACTATGGATGAGGGTAACAATAAGGCGGTTACCGAAGTGTTCTGTAAGCTTTATGATAAGGGACTTATATATAAGGGTTCAAGAATAGTAAACTGGTGCCCTGTATGTCAGACAACCATATCCGATGCGGAGGTTATCCATGAGGAACAGCAGGGTAATTTCTGGCATATCAATTATCCTGTGGTTGGCGAGGAAGGAAGATATGTTGAGATAGCTACAACAAGACCTGAAACTCTTCTTGGTGATACTGCTGTTGCGGTTAATCCTGAGGATGAGAGATATCAGGATATAATCGGAAAGATGCTTAAGCTCCCTCTTACGGACAGAGAGATTCCTGTAATTGCGGATGCTTATGTTGATAAGGATTTCGGAACAGGCTGTGTTAAGATTACACCTGCACACGATCCTAACGATTTTGAGGTTGGTAAGAGACATAACCTTGAAGAGATTAATATAATGAATGATGATGCTACCATTAATTCTATCGGCGGCAAGTATGCAGGTATGGACAGATATGAGGCAAGAAAGGCTATGCTGGAGGATTTAGAGGCTCAGGGACTTCTTGTAAAGGTTGTGCCTCATACTCATATGGTTGGTACTCATGACAGATGTAAGACTACTGTTGAACCTCTTGTTAAGCCACAGTGGTTTGTAGCCATGGAAGAGATGGCTAAACCGGCAAAGCAGGCGGTTGTTGACGGAAGGCTTAAACTTATCCCTGAAAGAATGGATAAGACTTATTATAACTGGCTTGACAATATAAGAGACTGGTGTATCTCAAGACAGCTTTGGTGGGGACACAGAATCCCTGCATGGTACTGTCAGGATTGTGGTGAGACTATCGTAAAAAGAGAAACTCCTTGCGAGTGTCCGAAGTGTAAGAGCAAGAATTTGCTTCAGGATGAGGACACTCTTGATACATGGTTTTCTTCAGCACTCTGGCCGTTTAGTACTCTCGGCTGGCCGGAAAAAACAGAGGACTATGATTATTTCTTCCCGACAGATGTGCTTGTAACGGGCTATGATATCATTTTCTTCTGGGTTATAAGAATGGTATTTTCTTCTATCGAGCAGACAGGAGAGCTTCCTTTCCATACAGTGCTTTTCCACGGTCTTGTAAGAGATGATCAGGGAAGAAAGATGAGTAAGTCTTTAGGTAACGGTATCGACCCTCTTGAGGTTATTGAAAAGTATGGTGCGGATGCACTTAGATTTACTCTTGTAACAGGCAATGCTCCGGGTAACGATATGCGTTTTTACTGGGAGAGAGTTGAGGCAAGCCGTAACTTTGCCAATAAGATATGGAATGCTTCAAGATTTATCATGATGAATATTGAAAAGGCTGATATCAAGGATGTAACTCTTGATAAGCTAACATTGGCTGACAGATGGATTTTATCCAAGATGAATTCTCTTGTAAAAGAGGTTACTGACAATATGGAAAAATATGAGCTTGGTATAGCCGTATCAAAGCTTTATGATTTCATCTGGGAGGAATTTTGTGACTGGTACATCGAGATGGTTAAGTCAAGACTTTGGAGCGATGAGGATGATACCAAGGCAGCAGCACTGTGGACACTTAAAACTGTCTTAATTAAATGCCTCAAGCTTTTACATCCGTATATGCCGTTTGTAACCGAGGAAATCTATGGCTCACTTACTGATGGCGACGATTCCTATGAGGAGTCAATTATGATTTCAAAGTGGCCGGAGTTTAAGTCCGAGTATGTATTTGCTGATGATGAGGCTGCGGTTGATAAGATTAAGGAAGCAGTAAGAAGCATAAGAAATATAAGAAGTGAAATGAACGTTGCTCCAAGCAAGAAGGCAACAGTGTATGTTGTATCTGCCAAGAAGGAGATAAGAGATATATTTGATGCAAGTAAGAGCTTCTTTGCAATGCTTTCTTATGCAAGTGATGTAATTATTCAGGAGGATAAGGCGGGTATAGCAGAAGATGCCGTATCGGTGGTTATTCATGATGCAGCACTTTATATGCCGTTTGCGGAGCTTGTTGATATAGAAAAAGAACTTGAGAGATTAAATAAGGAAAAGGAGCGACTTTCCGGAGAGATAAAGAGAGCTTCGGGTATGCTTAATAATCCTAAATTTGTTGATAAGGCACCGGCAGCCAAGGTTGAAGAGGAAAGGGCTAAGCTTAAGAAGTATACAGAAACTCTTGAGCAGGTATCTGAAAGAATTGCACAGCTTAGTTAAGAAGAGTAGTGTTAGAAGCCTGAACGGATATTAATAGTTTGGGCCTGTGGAGAAATCTATGGATAGTGAAAAGTTATTAAAGAAGAAAATTGAACAATTGCTTATAATACCTACGGCAGCATCTCTTTTGCTGGTAGGTATGTGCGTGGTTTTATTTTTGGTGGATAATAAAAGTGCTATTATAGCGAGTATGGTTGTCGGCACATTTATAGTGATTGAGGTAGCTATACTTATATGGGCTAAGGCTGCACTCACCCCGCTTTTGTTTAATTTTTCCATGCAGCACAGTCAGGTGCAAAAGCAGCTTTTGGATGAGTTTGCGGTTCCGTATGCCATAATTGACACCGACGGAAAGGTGCTTTGGGGCAATGCTCCTTTTGTTGAAATATTTGGAGAAGGCATCAAAAAACGTGTAAAACGTAATATTAATGCATTCTTCCCTGAGGTTACCGAAGAGCTTTTAAACACGGCGGAGGATGTGAGTATTGATCTTTCTTATGAAGAAATCGAGTATAATGCATTGATTAAAAAGATTAAAAATGAGGATGGAGAGGTTATCGCATTTTATCTTTTTGATGTAACGGAGCTTAAACGTTATAAGCGTGAGAATGTTGAACAAAAGCTTGTTTCGGGACTTATCTATATAGATAACTATGATGAGGTAATGGACAATACCGAGGAGGTAAGACATTCTTTGGTTGAGGCACTCGTCGACAGAAGAATTAATATGTACCTAAGCACTATAGACGCTATAGGTAAGAAGATTGAAAAGGATAAATATTTCTTCGTTTTCAGACAGAAGTTCCTGCCTCAGCTTAAGGAAACCAAGTTTGCTATCTTAAGTGAGATAAAGAGTATAAATGTAGGTAATGAGATTCCGATTACACTTAGTATCGGTATAGGTGCTGATACGGACAGCTTCAGCGAGGCTTATGATTACAGCCGTACCGCAATCGGTATGGCACTTGCCAGAGGCGGTGACCAGGTTGTTGTTAAGTATGGCGATAAGATTACTTATTTCGGAGGTAACAGTGCCGGAACGGAAAAGAGTACCAGAGTTAAGGCGAGAGTAAAGGCTCAGGCATTTAAGGAGCTTCTTGCCAATAAAGATAATGTTATGATTATGGGTCACAAAAGACCTGATGCGGATGCATTCGGTTCTGCGGTCGGTGTGTACAGACTTGTAAAAACCCTCGGCAGAAATGCACATATCGTATTAAATGAAGAGACCGCAGCCATAAAGCCTATGGTCAGCGGCTTTAAGGGAAACAGTGTCTACGGCGATGATATGATTATCTCCAGCGAGCAGGCAATCAATACAATTAACGATGATACTCTTGTGGTGGTTGTGGATGTCAACAGACCGAGTATGACCGAGTGTGAAGAGCTTTTATCACTGGCTAAGAGTGTGGTTGTATTTGACCACCACAGACAGGCTAACGAGAAGATTGAAAATGCAACTCTTTCGTATATTGAGCCTTATGCTTCATCAGCCTGTGAGATGATTTCCGAGATGCTTCAATACATCGAAGAAAAGGTTAAGATAAGGCCGGTTGAAGCGGATGCCATGTATGCGGGTATTGTTATAGATACAGACAACTTCCTTACAAAAACCGGTGTCAGAACCTTTGAGGCTGCTGCGTACTTAAGAAGATGCGGCGCTGATGTTACAAGAGTAAGAAAGATGTTCAGAGAGAATATGGATTCTCATAAGCTTTTGGCAGAAGGAGTTATAAACTCCGAAATATATAAGAATCAATTTGCTATTTCAAAGGTTAATCCGGAGGGTGTGGAAGCACCTACCGTTATGGCTGCAAAAGTTGCAAACGACCTTTTGGATATAGACGGTGTAAGGGCATCATTTGTAGTTACTCATCAGGAGGATACAGCTTATATAAGTGCACGTTCCGTGGACGATATGAATGTTCAGGTTGCCATGGAAAAGCTTGGCGGTGGTGGGCATGCCAATGTAGCAGGTGCCCAGCTTAAGGGCGAGACCATCGAGTCGGCGGTTGCAAGGATTAAGGCACTGCTTGATGAGATGTACAAAGAAGGAGATATTTAAATGTGATATGGGGACAGATACCGTGTCACAGCAAATAAATGGAGGTTAAGAATATGAAGGTTATATTATTGCAGGATGTGAAAAGCCTTGGAAAGAAGGATGAGATAGTCGAGGTTTCAGACGGATATGCAAGAAATTTTGTTCTTCCTAAAAAGGTTGGCGTAGAAGCTACTCCAAAGAATTTAAATGAGCTTAAATTAAAAAAAGCGCATGAAGATAAGGTTGCTGCCGAGAAGCTGGCAGAGGCAAAGGCACTTGCGGAGAAGATGAAGGATGAAAGCATAACGGTTTCTCTTAAGGTGGGAGAAGGCGGAAAGACCTTCGGATCCATTTCTTCAAAGGAAATTGCCGAGGAGATGAAAAAACAGCTCGGCTATGATATAGATAAGAAGAAGATTGTTTTAAAGGATTCCATCAAGAGTGTAGGAACCCATATCGTTGATATAAAGCTGCATACCAAGGTGACGGCACAGATAAATGTTAAGGTAGCGGAGAGTAAGTAGCATAATAAAAGCAGAAGATAGTAATACATAATAATTAATAAGCAGGTTGTCGGAGTACTTGATATGGACGAAAATGTTATAAAAAGAATACAACCGCATAGTAATGAAGCTGAGCAGGCCATAATCGGTGCAATCCTTATGGACAGGGATGTAATATCGGAAATCTCCGATAAGCTTTCCCGTGAGGATTTTTATAATGCACAGTATGGCATTCTTTATGAGGCTATGAATGAGCTTTATAATGAGGGCAAGGACATAGATGTCATAACACTGAATGAACGACTTAAGATGAAAGATGTGCCTGAGGAGATAAGCAGTCTTTCCAATTTGTCGGATATTATTGCAGCGGTTCCCGTTTCGGCAAATGCCAGGGAATATGCACAGATTGTTATAGATGATTCTGTTTTGAGAAAGCTTATAAAGCTTAGTGATAATATATCCAAGGATAGTTATCTGTCCAAGGAATCGGTTGACGTTATTTTAAATGAAGCAGAGCAAAATATTTTCCGTCTCGTACAAAACAGAAACGGAACGGGAAAATATAAGGAGACCAAGGAAATTGTTCTTGAGGTTCTTGAGGATATAGAAAAGGCAGCAAGAAATAAGGGTGAAATTACGGGTCTTTCCACAGGCTTTAGGGATTTGGACAGCTTACTTACAGGTATGAACGGCGGAGAGCTTATATTGGTTGCTGCAAGACCTGCTATGGGTAAGACTGCCTTTGTACTTAATATAGTTCACTATCTTGCTATAATGAAGAATATACCATGTGTTATATTTTCTCTTGAGATGAGCCGTAAGCAGCTTATGTCAAGAATAATTGCCATGGATGCAATGGTTGATTCAAAGGATTTAAAGCTTGGAACACTTAGTGATGATGACTGGGATAAGGTTATAGAATCGGCGGATGTGGTAGGTAAAGCACCTATTTATATAGAAGCTGATTATGCTGTAACACTTTCGGATCTTCGTTCCAGATGCAGATACCATAAACAGAATAATGGTGTACAGCTTATTGTACTTGATTATCTACAGCTTATGAGTACCACAAAAAATGTTGAATCAAGGCAACAGTTTATATCAGATATATCAAGAGGTTTAAAGAATCTTTCCATAGAGCTTGATGTGCCTATAATAGCACTCTCACAGCTTAGCCGTGCGGTTGATTCAAGAACCGATCATAAGCCGGTTTTATCGGATCTTCGTGAATCGGGAGCCATCGAACAGGATGCAGATGTGGTAATGTTTATCTATCGTGATGAGTATTATAATCCTGATACCACCACCAAGCCTCAGACGGCTGAGATAAATATAGCTAAGCACCGTAACGGAGAGGTTGGAAGCGTAGACCTTCGCTGGATAGGAAAGTACACGAAGTTTGCGGATCCGGAAAAATTCTATCAGCCTAATTCGTAAAGCAAAAAAATAACTTTCAAGAATTTATCTTGAAAGTTATTTTTTTATTTAAGTTATTTCATGGAATTAAATAATGCTGCGATTTCTTCCGGTGAAAGTACTTTGTTTGGATCGTCTGTAACCGGCGCAGGCTCAGGTGCCGGTGCAGGAGTTGGAAACTCAAGCACGTTAGATGCAGGCTCCGGTTCAGGTTCAGGCTCCGGTTCAGGAGCAGGTCCCATACTTGCAAGCAATGCATCAAGCTCTGCCTGTGAAAGAACTCCGCCGTTATCTGCAGGAGCAGTTGTGACAGGCTCCGGCTCAGGTGCTTGTGCGGATTTATGTTCGTGTTTTGTTTCAAATTCATCAAAGAAGCTTTGGGCTTCTGCACTTGAGGCTCCGACGTTCTTAGGAACATCAGGCTCACTTACAGGTTCAGGTTCAGGAGCGGGTGTATTATTCATACTTGCGATAAGAGCATCCATAGCCTCCTGTGAAAGAACTCCGCCGTCATCAGCAGGAGCGGCCTCTTGAACAGGTTCGGGCTCAGGAACGGCTGCTTGAACAGGCACAGGCTCAGGAACGGCTGCTTGAACAGGCACAGGCTCAGGAACGGATTCCTGTATAGGCTCAGGCTCAGGAGCAGGCTCCGGCGCTGCTGCAGGTTCCGGAACCGGTGCGGGAGCAGGACTTGCAGCCGCTGCTACGGGAATCTCTTTAATGATTACCTGTGGCTCGGGTGCAAGCTTTAAGCTTTCGGATAAATCCGAAATTGCTGCAAGCAGCTTGGATGAATCCGCATGGTTATATTTTATATTTACCTTTGTTGCGTTGTTAAGTATTTCTTTTGTAATTAAGTCATTGCTTAAGGTTGTATTTACCTTTCTTAACTGAACATAAAGTGCCTTACATATTCTTTCTACCTCAAGACTGTTGTCAGGCTGTTCTGTCTGTGACTGTGCCTCGTAGAAATCAGCCACCAGCTTTGCAACGGCTTCATTTATATCTGATTTTAACTTTTTGTCCTTTCGCTGTCTGAGACTTATTACCGATCTTAGTAATACATAAACAGAAACAATGAGAGCAATCGAAACGCATATAACATAAACAGGCTTATCTCTGAATTCGATAATACAGTATACCCAGCCTAAAAGTGCTGTAAAGCTTATCATTCCTATGGTTACAAGCCTTTTATACAAACTGTTCATAGCTTCCTCCGAAAAGATTTAATCATATAATCCAAAATCCTATATATTGTATCATAATTTAGTATAATTAGTCAAATGTTGTTGTTTGTAAAAAGAAATCATTTAAATATATTGCCATATTTTTATAAAAAACGTATAATAATTATATATTTTTATTGGCAGGTATTTTATGGAGACTATAGATAAGATTATGGAAGACAATAAAATATTGGTCAAATTTTATTCGGAAGAGCCTTTGGAAAATGTTATGGCTATGATGAAGTATGAGCCTGAAAAGATTATATTTCTTGGACATAAGGACAATATGGTTACCAAGAAAATAAATGATATAAAGCATTTCAGGGATTTAAGATGTCCAAAGGTCAATCTTTCCTTTATTGAGGTTCCGAAGGATGATCTTAATCGTGCTATTTCCATACTTACAGATATAATAAGGGAGAATCCTGATGTTAAGTTCGACCTTACGGGAGGAAGCGAGCTTATACTTATTGCGCTCGGATGTATAGCGGCGCGCATGGAAATTAAGAAAATGCGAATCGACCCATTTACGGGTAAAGAGATAGATATAAACGGCGGTGAGATTATCACCTCCGATTACAAGTTTAACTTAAGCATCGCTGAGGAGATAGTTCTTCACGGAGGCGTACTTACAAATCATACCGGAAGCTATGCCGACTGGCGTTTTACGGAGGAGTTTCGTGAGGATATAGGAACCATGTGGCGTATTTGCAGCGGTTATCGCGGCAAGTGGAATAAGTATTGCGCAAGGATTGATGAATTAAGAAAAGCCATGCCGGATCAGAGCGAGGGCTGGGAGGAGCTTTATAAAAAGCCTCTTGGGGAGGCGATAGAGCTTTTGCAGGACCTTAATAAAAATAACCTTTTGAAAGAATACAGAGAAACCGGCAACAAGGTTATGTTTAAGTTTAAAAATAATATGATAAAAAAAGTAATCGGTAAGGCGGGAAATATTCTTGAGCTTCATGTGTATGAGGTAGCGACGAGAGATAAATATTTGTTTACGGATGCCATAATAGGTGCGCATATTGACTGGACAGGAGAGCTTCATACCGACGACAGTCTTATCTACGATACCATGAATGAGATAGATGTAATCCTTATGAAGGATGTGTGTCCGAT
>CALGGL010000322.1 GCA_937915975.1 uncultured Lachnospiraceae bacterium
GCTAGTTTTATTAATACTATCAAAATTAGTGCCCGCCATTGTCACAGCTACCGTTAAACGATCATGCTTAACTTCGGTATTTTCGTAGCGATAGGGGGTATAGCCTTCAATATCCTTATTAGGAATATAAGATAGAGCTTTATCGATATCATTTTGCGTTAGACTATATTCGCTAGAAGAAAGGATGACATTAGCGCCATAATTTCTAAATTCAGAACTCATCTGACGGGGTACATCTATATATATCATTACAAGTCCCGAGAGAATGGTTGCACCCACGATTATGGCAAGAAGCGCAATCACCATACGTGAACGCCTTCTCACAAGTGATGCCACTATCATTCTAATAAACATTAAACTCTTATTATTCATAATCTACGCCTCTTTATACTAATGTCCGCCATGAAGAACCTCAGACGGTCTTAATCTTAAAAGCATTCTCACAGCCGGTATACTTCCTACAAAGGTAACTGCAATTATCAATACAGCAACTACAAACGCAACCATACCATTCATCTCAATTGATGAGTTAAATACTGTCTGCCCGATTATCTGAGCAAATGCAAACCCAAGGAAATAGCCTGCGACCGCGCCAAGTATAGACGCCATAACAATCTCTGTAAGTACAAGCCCTGTTATCTGCCCATTTTTTGCACCTACCGCCTTAAGAAGCGCTATCTCGCAGGAACGTTCCATAACGCACGATGTAACAAGATTGGATATTGCAAGTGTTGCACCTATAAGCGACAGAAATGTAATAAGTGACATCAAAAGTTCAGTCTTTTCAAGTATCTTTCCTTCAGAGTCAGCAATCTGTCTTATAGCAGTTGCAGAAGCCTCAGGTATGGCCTCCTGAATCTGGAAGCATATAGAACTTACATACGCAGTACAATACCACAAATCACGTTCCTCACCGGTAAGAAGATATGGATTTTTTGCTGCCTTTATGGCAAGCTCATCATCAGGAGATGTAATTGCACTTACCTCTATCTTTTCCACCAAACCCTCAGTTCCCGAAAGTCTTTGAACCAAAGGAAGTGTGGTATATATATAATTATCTTCATCATCACCGGATTCATATATTCCGTAAACCACAACCTCTTCCGTACCCTGTGTACCTTCAAGAGTTATGGTATCGCCTGCCTTTATATTTTGCCTGTTAGCAAGTTCAGAACCTACCATGGCATAACCGTCTTTGTCAACCTTTTGCTCATCGAGCCATGCACCATCCGATATGTCCCACCAGCTTCTAAGGTTAATTATACCTGTATCACGGACATAGGTAGTTCCTTTTTTTGTGTATTCAAAATGATGATTAAACCATGTTCCGATTACCTTTATTTCTTCACCGGACAACGAAACGTCTGTTTCAACCTCCGGCGAAAAATCAGTTATATTATTTATCCAAAAGACGGTAAACAACTCTCCTACTCTATCCTCATTAAGATACTCTCCGTAAGAATCGTCCTCATCCGTCTCATAAAGCTTATTTATTACTGATTCAGACTGTGGAACTACGGTTATATTGGAGCCATATGTCTTAAGCTCGGCATTTATCTTATCACCGACATCCAGCATAATATTTAACATGGCTGTGGCTATGGATGCACCAAGTGCAACCGTAAGTGCTATCATAAGCATCTTTTTCCATTGGCGCGCATATGTACCTTTTACCATTCTAAAAAACATGATAACACTCCTCCCGTGTTATTTTTTAAATCTGCTTTCATTATTCACCAGCTCGGAAACCGGGATGGTAATATAATTTTCATCAATATCATAATCTATGATTATAGGGTTGCAACCACCCTTCATACCTATGGTAAATCTATTCATAACGACCTGACATTTTTTACAAACAACCTGTCCGTCACCATTTTCATAATATCCTGCCTCACCGCATATCTCGCAAGCATCAAGTCCTATACCATAATTGGTTGTACCTTCCTGTTTTAGAACAACTATAAATCTGACAGGATTGCCGTCTTCGGTAGTATAACCGAATCTATGAAGATGTCCGTCACTGACTAATTCAAGCGATACTCTTAACGTAACATCCTCACCCGCTTCATCTTTAATTATCTCAGGATCCTCAACCGGCGCCTCACGTATTTGAACTTTATTGAGTTCAACAAACCATGTGGCACAAAGTATAGCACACACAAAGCATACCAACACAACTACAGAATATCTTCTTCCACTTCTCCATATCGCACGTTGTTTTCTATGCTCGGCATTGGTCGAGTAAGCTTCCTTTTTGACAAAGCTTCCAACCCATACAACTACGCACATGACAACAAGCACTATAAACCCGATATATGTGTACCAGCTGTCATGGTTATTGCTGTTTGCACCAAATTCAAACAGTTTAATACTGTCTATTATCTTTCTCGGTGTCAGTACAAGCATAAGCTTTGCAAATATTCTGACTATAAATGTTGTATTGAGCAGATAAAAGGCACAGGACACCATTTTCCCATACCCCTTGTTTTCAACAACCATACATATTTTGTATGCAGCAACAGCAGAAAGAAAACTAACGAGTATTCCCAGCAGATATCCTCCAAAACGGAACAGATAATCCGTCGAAAGTATGCCGTTTCCTCCCGTATCAAACTTAAACGGATACACATATACATTTGGAAATGTACCATACATATATGACGCAGTAAGAAGCGCTAAAACAACCGGAATTATAACATTAAAACCTACAGAAAGCTCATTCTTTCCGGAGCGTTTTCTTGTATATGCAATAATCGAAAATACAATAACCGTAACAATTAAAAGCACGAAAATTATCAAAGATGCCTCATAACCGCGCGCACCCACCTTCCAGCCATTTACAAGACGCTTGGTATTGGTAATATAAGCACGTATAATAGATATAACAAATCCGACAAAAAGTCCGATTCTTATAATCATTTTTCCTGCATCTTTACTTTTCTGATCTGTGTACGCAAAGATCACACCGAGTACAATTGATACTGCAAGTATATCTCCGGTAACATTCATAAGATATGTAAGCATATTATCACCTATATCAATTCTTATTGGGTTAGCTTAATGAAACCTAACACATAATATGTTATTATTCGAATTTTGTCAATATATAAATCAATTCGGGCATCGCATATAAGCAATGCCCGAATCAGAATTTAGGTATTGCAACGGCCCCGTAAACCCTGCAATCTTTTAATCAAATATTATTCTGCCCATGCTCCGTCTGTAAACTGCCACTTATCATAAGTATAAACTATAGCATCCGGAAACTCATGATCATCCGGACCAGTCTCATCTGTATGGATAAGATATGTGTTTGAATCAGGGAACTTAACAGTAAATGTTACAGTATAAAGTCCATCGCCTGCCATCTTGATGTTTGCACCGTAGTGAGGGCCATCTGAAGCCGCCATTGGCATAAATGTACCTTCACTAACCTTTGAACCATCATCATTCTTTGTTACCTCGTACTCAACTGTAAGGTATGGAACCCAATCACCTGTACCATAACCGAAACCATTCTGAAGAGCTGATACATCAAGCTCAAGGTGACAATCATAATCCTCAGCCTTATATCCGCCGGTCATATCAACAGGCTGGAAATAAACAGCGTTAAGATTAAGGAATTCTTCTTCAACTCCTGAGAAAATTTCCACCTCGGTAAATCCTAAATCTTCCTCTTCTTCATCATCAGTTTCAGCAGCCTCTGCTACTGTAGTATTATCTTTTTTAGTGTCTTCACTGCCGCACGCTGTAAGACAAAGTGCACCGAGCACAAGTCCTGCTGCAGCAAGTCTCTTAAATTTTTTCATAATATGCCTCCATGTATTTTTTTTTGTAAATAATCGGCCAAATCTACGGGGATTTGATTTCAACCGAGTTATTCCATTATTAATATTTTTAAGAGTTTTATCTCTCTCGTATTTTGTTCAGAGCCAATTTATGCTGTTGCTTCTTCAGATTCTTCCTTATCCTTTTTAGATTTATTGCCCTTAATCGTAAGTACAAATGTAATAATTGTTATGATTAAAAGTATAATCTGTGGTATGAGTGTAATCCACGTTGGGTAAATTCCGAAGAATGCGAGCGTATCACTTCCTGACATCCATGAAAGTGCCGGAATAGTTCCGGAAAGGCTAAGTACAAATCCGCCTGTCCTCTCAGCAAGACCTCCATCAAGGAAGAGCTCCCACATACCTGCTCCTATAAATGCTATGGACATAACTGCCATAAGGATACTTGTTGCCATAAAAAACGGCTTCAACGGTATCTTGACACCGAACACTCTGATAAGTATAAATATAACCAAGACGGCTAAAAGTCCGACCACTATTCCTCCAAATACTGCAATGAATCCATGATCCATAGAGCCGGCACGGGAGAAATACTGCTGACAGAAAAGTATAACCTCTGCACCCTCACGGAATACTGCGAGGAAAGAAGTAAATCCAAGCGCAAGCATTTTACCGCTATCGGCTGAAGTCTCAACCTTTTCATTTATATACTGTGTCCAGGCTTCAGACTCTGCCTTTGAAATCATCCAGTTTGATACATACACAAGAACCACTGTTGCTACAAGAGCTGTAACACCTTCTACGATTTCCTGTGGAATCGAGTTACTTGTTCCGCTTGTAATCTTATAAAGAATTATAGCAAGAATAACACTGGCAAATAAAGCAATTACCGCTCCTGCATATACATATTTTGTTCCTTTTTTATTATTTGTCTTTATGAGGTAAGCAACCATGGCACCTACGATAAGAATTGCCTCAAGACCTTCTCTTAAAATAATTCCAAATACAGCTCCGAAAGTAGTCCACGCAAGACCTGAACCACCACCGTTTCCGCCATTTGAATATCCAAATAAATCATCAAGTATATCTGCATCTTCACGAAGCATAGAAACCAAAGTGTCAACCTCTGCTCTTACCTTTTCAACACTTTCACCATTATTTACAGCCTTTTTCATATTGGAAAACTGTAGCTCGACCTCGTTTACACGTGCTCCGGATATATAACCCATTACAGTCTTCTCAAAGCCCGAAGTTTCATACCAAAAACCATACGAATTTGTAAAAGGCTTATAATAACCGTCATCTCCATCCTTTGGTGCTCCAGACTCATAACGTCTTAAGCCTTCCTCTAAAAGATTTGAAATCTGATCGGTTATATCGTTATATGTAATTGTCTTGGAACCATCAGGATTCTCTGCCGCAACATATTTCTTATAGGAAAGATAGTAAACATCTCCGTCCTCAGATTCCTCCGCCATAGCGTTTGTGCCAAACAATCCCAACATAACCATAACAATAAATATAAAGCTAAATACTTTTTGAATAAAATTCTTGCTCAATCTTATCACTCCTTTTTGTTAGTTTATGCTAACTAACTATCAATTAAAATAATGCATTACAATAATTTTGTCAATAGTATAATTGATAAAAATAAGCATTAAAAAATCCCATTATTGTACATTTTTTACAATAATGGGATAGCGGAGACGGCGGGACATAAAACCATCCTCTTTTGTGATAAGTTAACCGAACCTCGATAGTTACCTTTTCGTCCAATTCCTCTCCAATTGCAATTCAAATATTAATCATCCTGATAAATTGGCTACACATGTGTAGCTTCTCTATATAGCAGGTATGTCATAATTTTTTATATTAATCTGAATATTTTTCTAAAAATTCTGCCGGACTATAACATGGGATTTTATTTTCCTCGAAGTCCTTTTTATTCCTTGTAATAATACAATCAACACCATTGTTTTCAGCAACTGTATATTGTACTGCATCTTCAAAATCCTTCCAATCTCTTGAAAAAGCAGTATCAATATCTTTTTCCGTTACTGCCAAAATACTAATCTTTTTTCTAAAGCTTTCATATTTAGTTTTTACAAGTTCAGCATCTTTAACAGCACGTTTTAATACATAAATTATATCAGTAATAGCTGATGAAGAAACAAATTTTATATCTTTTCTCTTTGTCGCTAAATCAAATACCTTTTCTGCTTCTTCTGTAAATCTATGATTAGCACCAAGATAATCCAATACAACATTAGTATCTAATAAAACTTTCATAACCCCAATCTTTCCTTTCTTATCTCATCCAAATCCAAAGCCTTGCCATATATTCCTTTCAAACTCTTAAATTCCATCTCATCCGCTTCATCTTCAGATATAGGCGTAATTGTGATTTTGAAAGTTGTATCTGAAAGTTTATCTGTATCAAAAATTCCTCTTAAAGCATCTTTTTTTGCAGTAGTAGTATACGTCATTGAACACACCTCCTTATGTACTGAAATTTGTTCAATATTGTTTCTAATCAATATATCGGAAGCTCCTTTTTGTAATATAATTTTATCAAATGATATATTTTTATGCAAGGGAAATAAGAAACTATACATTATAAAGAAAAAATCGCCTTAAGGCGATTTTTTAACAAATAAAGGGATAATGCCACCATTCAACTTTCCCCTTTAATTTTATAGTGTGTTTTAAGCGGAGACGGCGGGATTCGAACCCGCGTGCCGGTTGCCCGGCTAACTGATTTCGAGTCAGCCCCGTTATGACCACTTCGATACGTCTCCATGCTTTTCTTAACGACTGTTTATAAAAATGTACACGCATATCTCGCTGACGCTCACGATATGCTTTGTGCATTTTTATAAACAGTCGTTAAAGAAATTAATATTTAATTACAGAAGATGCTCTATCATCTTCATGACTGCCTGGCCGAATTCATCGGATAATCTATCGGCATCAGCAATGCTTGTTCCAACCACACCGTAGTAGAACTTTATCTTAGGTTCTGTTCCCGATGGTCTTACGCAGAGCCATGCACCATCCTCGAGGTCATAGTAAACTACATTTGACTTAGGAAGTCCTGTAGGAAGTACGGCCTTGTTTATCATGTTGGTGGAAGTATCATTATCATAGTTACGTGCCCAGAGAACCTTGTAGCCGGCGATTTGCTCCGGTGTATTGTTCTTAAGGTGATCCATGATTTCCTTTATCTTTTCACTTCCGTCTATACCCTTTAAGGTAAGTGTCTGAATACCGTCCTTGTAGTATCCGTACTTGTCATATATTTCTATCATCGCATCCCAAAGTGTCATGTCCTTTGAGCGATAGTAAGCTGCTGCCTCGCAAAGAGCCATGGTAGCAACGATTGCATCCTTATCTCTTGCATGTGTTCCGATGAGGCAGCCGTAGCTTTCCTCAAATCCGAACAGATATGTACCCTCACCCTTGGTTTCAAAATTAAGTATCTGCTGTCCGATATATTTGAAACCGGTAAGTGTTTCGATTACCTTTACTCCATAATGCTTTGCTATGGCATCAGCAAGGTTTGTGGTAACGATTGTCTTTATAAGTACTCCGTCCTCCGGAAGTCCCTTTGTAGCCTGTATCTGGCTTATCTCATAATCTGCGAGAAGACTTCCTGACATATTTCCTGTAAGGCAATGATACTCGCCCTGCTTATCCTTTACATATACACCGAGTCTGTCAGCATCCGGATCGGTTGCAAGAACCACATCCGCATCTCAGATCGGAAGAGCGTCGTGTAGGGA
>CALGGL010000323.1 GCA_937915975.1 uncultured Lachnospiraceae bacterium
AGCCGGGTATGAGAGATGCGATTGTAGGACCTACCGGCTGCGGAAAAAGTACTCTTATTAACCTTCTTATGAGATTTTATGATGTTGGTAGCGGAAGTATAAGCGTTGACGGTACCGACATAAGAAATATGACAAGAGAAAGTCTTAGAGATAATTATGGTATGGTGCTTCAGGAAACATGGCTTAAATCGGGAACAATCAGGGATAATATAACCTATGGTAAGCCGGATGCCACGGATGAAGAGGTTATTGAGGCTGCAAAGAAGGCTCACTCCCACAGCTTTATCAAGAGACTTCCGCAAGGCTACGATACGGTTATTACCGAGGACGGGGGCAATCTGTCCCAGGGTCAAAAACAGCTTTTATGCATAACGAGGGTTATGCTTCTTATGCCGCCGATGCTTATACTTGATGAGGCGACATCATCTATAGATACAAGAACCGAAATCAGGATTCAGAAAGCCTTTAACAAGATGATGGAGAATAGAACCAGCTTTGTGGTTGCTCACAGACTTTCCACTATCAAGGAGGCTGACATTATTCTTGTTATGAAGGACGGAAATATAATTGAAAAGGGCTCGCATAATGAGCTTCTTGCCATGAACGGCTTCTACAGTGAGCTTTATAACGCGCAATTTGCACATTGACACCATATAACCATGTATTAATGGGGTTATATGGTGTTTTTTATATAAAAAATATTATGTAACCAAAACTAAATGTGGTTATTGCTTTTATCTATTAGCACAACATCTTGTTGAATTAATCAAAACTGGCTTAAAATATAGCTTTTTCGGCAAATTCTTCCATAAAAAAAGTATTGAAAAATCTTTAAAAATCCTATACTATGTAAAGTAGGTTTACTATATAGTGGGACAAGTGTGTCCGTTTATAGAATGAGAATTATACTTTTACTATAGAAATATTATTCAAGGAGGAATTTTGCATGAAGGATTTGAAGAAAAAGGTGACAAGACCAAGAAAGAGAGTGATAGCAATACTGCTTTCGGCACTTATGGTGCTTTCTGTTGTATTGCCAAGCGGAGGAAGCGGTGTCAGGTATAATGCATTTGCGGAAGGAGAAGGGGCTGTTATTGCAGGAAGTATAGATCTTGCGAGTCCTGGCGATGCAGACGCTTACGATAATACGGATGCCGGTTTAAATTCTAAGGAGCCTCAATCCGTTTCTGAGGATGATATATCCGCTGAAGAAATCACCGAATCACAAACAGAGGAGTTTGATTCAAGTACAGAAGAAACCACGGAGGGTATGACTTCTGAAGAAGAATCAACAGATGAATTGGAAGAATTAGAGGAAGAAGAAAATATTGTTATGGCGTCCTCTTCAACAAATCTTGCCGAGTATGTTTCCGATGCCGATGCACAGACAGGTGTTACTTACAATTCAAATACAAATACATGGAGTGGAATTAATCTTAATAATGAATATGAGTTTACTATATACTTTACCGAAAATCAGATAAGACAGTTTATTGATACAGACGAAACCATGAGATATACCATACCTGAAGGTATAGTTGCAAACAACATAAACAGTACATATATCGATTTGGTTTATAATCTGGGTGGAAGTACTGACACCATCAAGGTTGCAGACAATCCTTTCAGTATAATAGACGGTGTTATATATTTTAATTTTAATACTTCGGATGCAAATTTCGGAACCCTGAAGAATTCTGATGATGCGCGCTTTCACCTTACATTTAAGGGAAAATTTGACGGTTCACAGGATTTGATTAACTTTGGTAACGGTGTAACAAGAAATGTAGAAACAAATACAGCAAAGGATGTTACTGTGGAAAAAAGCAGTAACGGAACCATATCTGCTGATAGCGATACCATTAATTACACGGTTAAGGTTAAATCATCGGGTTATAACGAGGGTATAACCTTTAATGACGCTCTTGACAATAATTACTTTGATATAATAGATGTTACTTCTGTTGTTAAAGACAGCTACGGTAATACCGTGACAGGTATAAATGTTACGGAAACTTCAAGCTCTGCAAGTGCCGTAAGCTATAACATTGATAAGTTATATAACGGATATTATGTTGAATTTAATTATAAGGTTAGAGCAAAGGATAATGATAAGAGTAATATTGTAACTGCGGATTCAAATAATGACGGAAGAGTGACTATAGGAAATACGGCATCGGTTACCTGTTCGACCGAATCAGATACAAGTAATAATTCCGTAAGCACAACAAAGGATATATCCTATACATCTATATCAAATAAGTCGGCAGCCGTAACCGATGAGGAAAATGGTATAGTTACATGGACTATAACTTTAAATCCGGAGAGAATTGTTTCTTTAAACGGAAAGAGTTTAAGTGATACACTGAATGATGATTTAAATACCATAAATGATAATCAGAAGTTTTACAGCGACATAACAATAAAGGGATATGCCGATAATTCCACAGGTTCGGGAACTGCCGATGTAGAGCATACAGTTTCCAAACCGACAGGCTCTTCATTTGATTATACATTTAATGAAAATGATGCTTCAAAGGCGTATTATTATGTTATAACATACCAGACTCAGGCTCAGAATATGGATGAGCAGATTGCGGATATGAAATTAAGTAATACCGCAACCTTTGAGAATTACGGTAGCAAAACAGCAACAGCTACCATAGGAATACCGGATAGAAATGAGCTGGGAATAGAAAAGACTGCAACGGAGGTTACTTCGGAATATGTAATATGGACAGTTACAGTAGATGTACCCGATATAGGTCTTGACAGCTTAGTTCTTACTGATGTGGCACCAAATGAATCAAGCTATTATTATGATGATATAGTTCAGTCATCCATATCTGTTACAGGATTAAATCAGGGTGAAGGCTATGTGTCTGACTTTACTACTCAGTTAAGAGGGTCTGATAATACAACAATTACAAAGGGCTTTTCATTAACCTTCCATAAGACAGGCGGAGCACCGGGACTTGATGCCGGAACAAACAGACAGATAGTTCTTACATATAAGACAATGGTTGACCAGACATGGCTTGCATTCTCCCAGACGACAGGAGGAAGCTGGGCAAAGAACCATAATAATACTATAACCGCAACATCTGACGGAATTAATATACCTGCAACCGGAACAGCTACACCTGTTAAGCCGGAGGTGGAAAAGAAGCTTGCTAATAAGGGAACAGTTGATATTGACGGAACCAAGTACCCATTATATGAATTCCAGATACGTGTTGCACCTGTTGACAGTGACTCTATTACAATAACAGATACCTTACCGGAAGGCTTTAAGATTTATACTGAGATGCCGGTAACCGATTGGTCGAGAAAGACAAAGGCTTACGGAAGTAATGCTGTTTGGAGTCCGGAGACAGACCTTAATCAGACTATTACCATATCGGATCCTGATGCGGAGGGTAATGTAACCTTTACGATTCCGATTATAAAGAATCCGAATACGGACAGCTATTATAATTATTACTGGCTGGATTATTACATTGTTCCAAAGGATAAGGCAACAATGTTAGATCTGGATCAGGCAGCATTGGATACTGAGGAAGATAAGCTTACGCTTACAAATACAGCAACCTACCTTGGAGAAAGTACATCTCTTGATTTTACATATGAACCGGATAAATCGGACGGCTATACGCTTACCAAGGAGCTTGTAAGTGAGAATAACGGAGTAGCAAAGTATAAAATAGATGTCAATCCAGAGCTGCTTGAATTAAACGGCGGAGATAACATTACGCTTACTGACACATTTACCAATTTAAGTATTGATTATTCGACAATCAAGGTTACTGCTGTTTCACCGGCGGATGCGGAGGTTATATCCTGCGATGTCCGTAGTAATGTAATGACGATTGTGTTAAATGATAAAGCACATTATACAATTGAGTATGAGTCCAATATCATTGCAAACGGAACTTACGAAAATGTTGTTAAAGTACAAGGATATACAGCAAAGAAGACAGCCAGCTATTCATCCTCGGGTGGTGGAGATTACGGTAATCAGTTATCTATCAATATATTTAAGCAGGAATACGGAAATGCCCTTAATAAGCTTGAGGGTGTAGAATTCCAGCTTTTTGTGGATGAAAACGGAACCGCGGTTCCGGTAAAGGATGAAAGCGGTAATATAGTAACAGCTACAACCGATGAAAACGGTAAGGCTACCTTCCAGGGAAGCAATACGGCGGGCTGGAAGATTGTTAAGGGTAATAAGTATTATATTAAGGAGTTAAATCCACCGGAAGGCTATCTTGGTATTGAGGGCATGTATAACTTTACAATTGCCGATGTACCTGATTGGAACAATTATGTTTATAAGACCGGTGAAACAATGCGTGTTGATAACAACAAAATTGATCTTAAGGTTACAAAGACCTTGGATAATGCTCCTGATGATTTGGATCTGAGTACGATTGTATTTACTGTTGTTGTAAGTGAGGGCGAGGGCGATAATGCTACTGTAAAAACATATACCAAGACTCTTGCTGAGATAAAAGCAGGAGTGGAAGAAGGCTCAAGATGGTATTCCTATGACGATACTACTAAAACCTATACATGGTATTTTACTGATCTTACTACAGATAGCAATGCGACAGTAACGGAAACCATAAATGCTTCAACTGCTGATCAGAATCCAAGCTCGATTTCCTACAGTATATTAAATGATGGAACTGCGACAGTAGCCGAGAACAATTATACAAGTGGAACAGGTATAACAGTTACCGGACTTGCAAATGATTCAATCAGGACAGTTGCATTCACAAACAGCTATGCGGGTTCTGTAGATGTAACTCCTGTTGTATATAAGAAGCTTGACGGAAAAACAAGTGGAACAGGCTCTGCTTTAACATTCCCATTAAACGGACTTTCATTTGATTTTTCATTGTATGAGATTTCGGAAAATCTTTATCCGGCAGATCACGGTGCAATTGATGATTTATCCGGCAAGTGGAATTCTACAGCATCATATACTGCAAGCGCATCTGATTTAACAGGCGGAAAAGCTGAGTTTTCTAAGATAACATATAATCTTGGAGGTGCGGTAACTTATCCGAGATATTACTATTATAAGATTGTTGAGGATGCATCCGGTTACAGTAAGATTACGGATGATTCGGATTATGTTGTAATGACTGTAATTGTCAATAAAGATTCAGCATCAGGTGCGATTACAAAGAGTATTTCTTATACAAAATATAATTCGGACGGATCGGTTGATGTATCTGCAACAACTGATCCAAAGGCTGTGGCATTTAACAATATTACAGGTGATACAACACTTATACTTAAAGCTAACAAGTATCTGACTGAAAACGGAAGCTCTGTTACTCCTGATGATGTTTTCAGTTTCAAGCTTGAGCCTGTTGAGTTAAACGGTGTAATCGATGATCAGAGAAATGCTTCACAGGCTGCTGTTTCCAACAATGCAGCAAATATTACATTTGATGCACTTACCTATGACGGAAGTGATATAAGTGAGGATAGCTCGAATCCGACAGTTTACAGATATAAGCGAAAATGACGTACCTTCCGGCTATTCGAAGGATACAAATTATTACTATGCAGATGTTACCGTTACAAGAGATCAGACAACCGGAGGAGTAAAGACATCTACCAATATTACAAAGTATAATTCTTCGGGTGCGGTGATTGAAGAAAATGTAGCGGCTTCCAGAGTTGACTTCAGAAATACAAAGGCATCACGTACAGGCAGCATAAGTCTCACATCCAAAAAGACAATTGACGGAAGTATTACTGATGTA
>CALGGL010000324.1 GCA_937915975.1 uncultured Lachnospiraceae bacterium
GGAGATTTCCTTAAGCGGCGCGCTGAGACTTACAGATAAGCTTGGACAGACACTCAGAATCAGCTGGTCGAAAAAGACGGCGAAGGCGGTTATGGTTTTGATCCTGCTTGTGATGATCGTCATCGGTCTGGGCAATTACAAGGTATACCGCGCGGAGGTTGTTTCGGAAAAAACGGTCACGGATCAAACGATAGAGATCATTGGCGATGTGCCGGAGGATATGGCATTTGTCAGCAACAATGTGAAGCATTTGGCCTGGACAGTGCTTTATTATTACTATCCGCACAGGGATGTGGTGACGGGGAGATGCAGTGACGAAGGCGCGGAATATGACAGGTTCTGGTATTTCACACCGGAAGAGATTGATAAGGGCGAACTGCAGGAGATGAAGGATATGGGGTATTCGGTAGAGGCTTACGGTTCACAGCAGATCGCGGCATATCCCTTTGAACTGTATTATTTTGAAAAGAAGTCAAAATAGGGGCGAAAGACATTAAGTGTCATTGCGCATATTGTATGCTCCAACGCAGGCACGCTCTCGCTATACCTCAGCGTAACGGTACTAAGTCACCAAAATGCAGTGACTAAGTACCGACGCTTCGCTAATGCCTGCTTATGGAGTATACAATATGCACAATTCTGTACTGGAAAGTTAGTGTTATCGGTAGTCGGTCGCGCATTTGTAGACGGTGGAAGCGTCACCGTATTCATCTTCAATGTATACAAATGCCTGTCCGGAAGAGAGAAGCTGTTCAATGTCGGAAACAGACGCAGAACCGCTGTTTTGGGGCCATACCCCGGAGAATGCGGCATCCCTCGGAATATAAATATCGCATTCCTCGGCCCAGAGACCGTTATCAAGAACGTCGTAGATATCCGGATGCGCCGACTCAAACTTGCCGTCCGTGCCGACAATCGCCTGCCACTGGGCATAAATGTCATATTCATAAATATCGCCGGTCACAATATAATAATCTTCGTCTTCATAATCCACGGTGTATCCGCCAAGCACCAGATAAGTGTCACTGCTTTCCACACTGTCCATCAGATTCGTATAGTAATCATACAGGTCGGTTTCGTCCGCATCCTCCTCGGAGAACCCATCTTCTTCATAGAATTCATCGCCGTCGGAAACATCACCGTCAGAGATGTCGCCGTCCTCTGAATCCTCGTCCCAGAAATCTTCATCTTCGTCCGGATATTCAAATTCATAATCGAAGTATGCATCCACCATATTGCAGGCAAAAGCGTTTCCGATACGCTCAAACAGATCGTAATCATAGGAGATCACCCATTTTCCCTCAATTTTTTCGCAAGGGACAAGTAATTCTTCCGATGCCGGAGAAGTCTGCGTGCCGTTGACTTGTGTCTGTAACATCGGTACGAAAACGGTGGGATCGATCTCCGTAATGTCGTACGGTGCGTATTCCGCAATGTACGCGTCGAGTGCTTCCGTGAGTACTTCAGAGTAATCCGGATACTCCAGCTGCACGGTCACGGTCGCGTAGTCCTTGTCGTCTGCATCGATCTCCTGCTTTGTAATCTTAGCCTTGATACCTGCGGCTTCGGACGCGAAGAAATCGTTAAGCCCCAGCTCGGAGAGATCGTAGTAGATGTCGGTGAAGTC
This sequence comes from uncultured Lachnospiraceae bacterium, assembly GCA_937915975.1. Lineage (GTDB taxonomy): Bacteria > Bacillota > Clostridia > Lachnospirales > Lachnospiraceae > Coprococcus_C. The sequence goes on from CALGGL010000324.1 coordinate 1,628, forward strand.
CTCCTGTGTTACCATATCCTCCTCAAAGCAGGTAATCATTTTGTCGAAATCCTGCTTGGGAAGAGCTGAACAGAAGGTCTGTACAATTGACTTGGGATTATTTCCGCAGCCTGTAAGACAAAGGCTTAAGAATGCCATGGTAAGTAGTAACGAAAATTTTCTTTTCATAATTGCTCCTCTCGTGTTTTGATAATAGGTGCCTGCACCCATCGCAATAATGTAATTATAAGAGATGCGGCGGGAAATGGCAAGTTTGTGCTTGCATTTTATAAGAAACTATGATAAAATTTCACATTGTCAGGTATTCATGTGAATGATGTGAATATACTGTATGGATGGATTCCCGAGTGGCCAAAGGGGACAGACTGTAAATCTGCTGCAAATTGCTTCGGTGGTTCGAATCCACCTCCATCCATTCGAAAGTAATATAATAGTTGCTTTCGGGATCTGCCTTCGGGCATAATTTCATAACGCGGGGTGGAGCAGTCTGGAAGCTCGTCGGGCTCATAACCCGAAGGTCACAGGTTCAAATCCTGTCCCCGCTACTACAAGAATCCACAGATTCTTGAATTAATTTCATAAGATAAGATATGCCCCGATAGCTCAGTTGGTAGAGCAGAGGACTGAAAATCCTCGTGTCGCTGGTTCGATTCCGGCTCTGGGCACGATTTGCAAAGGTGCAGTAAATCATTATCGGTGGTTTACTGCATTTTTTTACTTATGAAACTATTCGCATGCGATGCATTGCAGGCGACATATACTTTAAGAAGAATTAATTATTTAGAGAGGAAAAGATTTATGAAAGAATTCTTAAATACACTTAATGACATCAACAGTGCCATTAATGATTTCGTATGGGTTAAGATAGGAATCATTCTGTTAATCGGTACAGGTATACTTACTACCTGTGTTACAAAGTTTTTCCAGGTAAGCCATCTCGGACACTGGTGGAAAAATACTATAGGCGGAGTTTTCAAGAAGGAAAGCAAGGCCACAAGAAAGACCGATAAGCAGTCCATATCACAGTTCCAGGCACTTTGTACCGCGCTTGCTGCAACCATCGGTACAGGTAACATAGCCGGAGTATCGGGAGCTATCGTTATGGGCGGTGCCGGTGCAGTATTTTGGATGTGGGTAGCCGCTTTTTTCGGAATGATGACCAATTACTCAGAAAATATACTGGGTATATATTATAGAAGAAAGAACAGCAAGGGTGAATGGTGCGGTGGTGCCATGTATTATCTTAAGGATGGACTTGGTTCAAAGAAGCATTGTAAGACACTTGGCTCTGTTCTTGCCGTACTTTTCTCGATATTTGCTATACTTGCATCATTCGGTATCGGTAATATGGGACAGGTAAATAAGATTACGCTTAATCTTAAATCAACGTTTTTCAAGAATTCAACTGCTGAAATAGGAGATACAGGTATATCGATTCCGGCACTTATAATCGGAATTGCAATTATGATTCTTGCAGGTCTTATTATAATAGGAGGACTTCAGAGAATCGCAGCATTTGCGGAAAGAGTTATTCCTTTTATGGCTGTTTTATACATACTCGGTTCACTTGCAATTGTTATATATCATATATCTGATGTTGGCAATATGTTTAAGATTATCTTTAAATGTGCCTTTGATTTTAAAGCTGTAGGTGGAGCTGCAGGCGGACTTCTTATCAAGCAGGCTGTAGTTCAGGGATGTAAGAGAGGTGTTTTCTCCAATGAGGCAGGTCTCGGTTCTTCAGTTATGGTTCATTCATCTTCCAATGTTAAGGAACCTGTTATCCAGGGTATGTGGGGAATATTTGAGGTGTTTTTTGATACTATCGTTGTATGTACAATGACTGCACTCGTAGTTCTTTCATCAGGTGCAATCGACTTAAATACAGGTCTTGCAGCCGAGGGAACTGATGATGCTACACTTGTTGCGGCTTCTTTCTCAAATGTATTTGGAAGACCCGGTGAGATATTTGTATCACTTGCGATTTTACTTTTTGCATTTACCACAGTTCTTGGCTGGTCACAGTACGGAACAAGGGCATGGGAGTATCTCTTTGGAGAGAAGTCATCTAAGTTCTACAGAATATTCTTTGTATTGCTTATAGTTTCAGGTTCGATAATGACCTCATCCATAGCATGGGATATATCAGATACCTTTAACGGACTTATGATGATTCCTAACCTTATAGGTGTAATTACACTTATTCCGATGGTAATTAAGCTTACAAGAAATTATGTTAACCGAAATATTAAGGGAGAGGACGAAGAGCCTATTCTTTCGTATCATCCGGAGATTCAGGAAGATCACAAGAGTACGCTTAATGATTAACAGTTAAATGGTTAATTATTATTATTATTATTTTGATTGATTTTACTTATAATAAGAATATAAAAAAGATGATATATCGATTGACTGTTAAAAGATGGTCAATCGATATATTATTTTGTGGAAATAATCTATGTCAAATGGTAATATAGTATCAAATGATAATATTGTATATTATAACAAGATAGAGAGTAAGGATTATGGCAGATATAAGACTTGATAAATTCCTTGCGGATGCAGGTGCGGGAACGAGAAGCGAAGTAAAGATAAAAATTAAAAAAGGTCGGGTGACGGTGAACGGTGAAGCTGTGGGGAAGAGCGATATAAAGATTAATCCCGATTGTGATGAGGTCTGCCTTGACGGAAAAAATCTCATCTATAATGAGTTTGAATATTTTATGCTCAATAAGCCTCAAGGGGTAGTCTCGGCAACTAAGGATGATAAGGATAAGACGGTTGTTGAGCTTATTACGGAAGCGAAAAGACGTGACCTATTTCCTGTCGGTAGACTGGATAAGGATACCGAAGGACTGCTTATCATAACCAATGACGGTAAGCTTGCAAACAGGCTTCTTGCTCCGGGAAAGCATGTGGATAAAACGTACTTTGCGATAATTGCCGGAGAGGTAACAGAGGATACGGTTTTAAGATTTACCGAGGGCATAGATATCGGAGATGATAAGCCGACAGCACCGGCGAAGCTTAGAATATTATATGATGATAAGGACGAAGCTTCAGATGTAGTTTATAATAGCGGTGATAGTTGCGATGATTTTGTGAGCGATGGAATAGTTAAAAGCAAGGTAGAGATTACCATAACGGAAGGCCGCTATCATCAGATAAAAAGAATGTTTGAAGCGGTTGATATGAAGGTGATATATTTAAAAAGATTAAGTATGGGAAGCTTAAGCCTTGATGATAGCCTAAAACCCGGAGACTACAGACGGCTTACGGATGATGAAGTAAAGCTTTTGGCTGGTAATTTCTAAAAAATGCAGTTTTACGGCTGGCAGTTTCTAATAAATATGTATTTGCAGTTAAAAAAAAATTTAAATGGAGAAAAAAATGGAAGAAAATAAAGAATTACAAGCAGCTCTCCAAAAATTAAAGGATTGGGCTTATGAATTAAATAAATGCTCTGAAAAGACAGATGCCGAGGCGGAAGTTTTTTGGAACAGATTAAAAAAGGACAATGCCGTACTTCGTGAGTTTGCCTATTATTATGATTATCGCGATTTTTTGTGTGAGCTTAAGATAGGAAGATATACGATAGCGGACATACTGGTTTGGCAGATGGATCATTTCAGGGCACATATGGACAGAAGTGACAGTGCCAACAGATATGACAAGGACAAGCTTTTGCTTAGTACCTTTACAACACTGCTTGATATGCATGAAAATCCGGAGGAAATCATGAATGAATTTGAGGAAGAAACCGGCATAGATATATCGGGTGGCTGGTATACACATTAAAGCATTTGACTTATCATTTAAGCCAATAAAAATGACAGAATAATTTGATGATTATACAATGTGAGTATATCAAATAATGAATAAGAAAAAGTGTCACCGGTGGTGACATTTTTTCATAAGTAAGATAGAAAACCCGTGAGGTAAACTCACGGGCGCATTTTTTTAATATTAAGTTGTTAAATCGTCCGACTACGCATAATTGTTGTAGATCATACCACTATATACTGACTGGTTATAGGATGTTCCCTGATTGTGTCTGGTGTCAGGGTAGGTTACAATCAGTCTGTTGATGTAAGCCATCGGGTCAAGTGTAAGTCTGTCGGTAGCAAGAGAAATATCATCCTTAAATGAAGATATATCATTGAATAATTCGCCAAACTCTCCGTTTTTAACACTTTGAATCAAAAGTGATTCTTCCTTGACTATGTGATTATCCTCTGATATCTTAAGACCGGCTGATTCAAGCTCATTTTTGTGTTTATCGACTATCGCCGATATGTCGTTAAAGAGATTTCTTCGCCCTATCTTGCTTTCTGAAGCTGAATCGGATAAATCCACCAGATTGTTATAGGCATCTACGAAAGAATCCACCTGATCCATGACCGAATCAATGTCAGGTGCAAACTGTATGGTAACAGGCTTATCAGATACACTGTGGAAGTCTAAGGTTATTACCTGATTAACGGAAATGTTATTGGTTGCAGCGGCATGAGTCTCACCATTTATAACGAAGGATGAATTATTTGGTTCCTTCACAACATTGTTGAGACCGAGATCTGATACTATATCGTAATTATTTCCTTCCACTGAGAATGAAAAATACAATCCATCGTCAGTTCTTGGCCTTCCCGTATCGTTTGTAGATATTTCAATTGCGCTGTTATCATTTCCGTCGGTTATGACAGATGCGGTTATACCCATATCTCTGCTGTTGATAGAGCTTGCAATCTTACTCTGGATATCGTAGTTGTTGTCCGCTGCATCTACCGTCAGGTTAAAATGAAGTCCTGAATTAAGAGTATCCATAGTAAAATTGTAGCTGCCTGCCGAGAAGTATCTTCTGTTTGAAGGAAGAAAATCTCCACGGTTTACCTGGTTGGAAGCAAGGGCTTTTACCTGAATCTCCAAAGATTCCGGCAATGAACCGATATCGCCTCCGCGAAGCTCTCCGGTTACTGAATCCTCATTGTCAGAAATAAGCATCTTTCTGCTGTATACTTCGCTTTCTTTATCGTTAAAGCTTTGGGCTACATCCTTGAGCGTAAGAGCAGCTTCTTTAATATTGATTACACGATCCTGCTTTTCAGCCGAAAGTGAAAACTTATATAAAGGAAGGCTCTTGTTATATTTTGCCATATTGTTATAGACCGCACGAAGTTCAGATGACTTATGCGCAGTCGTACGTTTCTTAGGCATAGTAGTGTTCGACAGATAGTTATATACTTCATTTGTTATCTGCATAAGACATCCTCCTTTCCTAAAATTGCTATCGGTAAAAAACTTCCGATATGCGTTATCCTTTTGCAGTCTTACGTAAATACTAAAATTTCGGCTACCATCCCACATTAAAAGATAATGATAGTTAGTATCATATTATCCTATTTTTGCAAGACATTCCATAGTAATAATATACTATCTTTTTGTTGCTTTTTTGTGCATATTTTCGCAATTTTACACCGATTTCGATTCAATTCAGTTTTTTACTGCTTTATATGTGTTTTTTTATAATTTTTATTGTATTTTTTCAAGATTTTGCTTGACTTTGGGGCATTCATTTGTTATCCTATACGTTGCGATGGAAGAGGTCTTTTTTTTATGCCTTAAAATCAACAAAATAAAATATGGAGGTGGATAGTTGTGCGTGTTAAAATAACATTGGCATGTCAGGATTGTAAACAGCGTAATTACAATATGACAAAGGATAAGAAAACGCATCCGGACAGAATGGAAACTAAGAAGTATTGTAAATTCTGTAAGGCACATACGTTACACAAGGAAACAAAGTAGTCGGCATTTTAAGGTGCTTATGATGTAAGCAAAAAAGGAGTAGTTTATGTCAAAAAACAATGAGACATCACCTACCTTGAAAAGGAGCTGGTTTCAGGAATTAAAAGCTGAATTCGGTAAGATTACCTGGCCTACAAGAAAGGAAGTAGGCAAGCAGTCTGTTGTAGTTATTATAGCAGCACTTGTTATAGGCTTTATCATTGCCGGAGTTGACTTCTTATTACAGTACGGCTTGACTTTTATAATAGGTTAAGGTGGTGAGTATATGTCAGAGATGGTAGAAAACGAAGCTGCCACTGCTGAAAATACTGCCGGCGAAAAGACTAAGAGCAGTAATGAAGCAAAGTGGTATGTTGCTCATACCTATTCAGGCTATGAGAATAAGGTAAAAAGTGATATCGAGAAGACCATAGAAAACAGAAAACTTCAGGACCAGATACTTGAGGTTGCAGTGCCTGTACAGGATGTTGTGGAATCAAAGAATGGTGTTAAGAAGACTGTTTCAAGAAAATTGTTTCCGGGTTATGTGCTTATCAATATGTATATGAATGATGTAACATGGTACATCGTTCGTAATACAAGAGGTGTTACAGGATTTGTAGGTCCTGAGTCCAAACCGGTTCCTCTTACCGAGAGTGAGATGAGAAACCTTGGTATCAATGTCAGTGAGGTTAAGATAGATGTTGCTGTCGGAGATATGATAAAGGTTGTAACCGGTGCTTGGGAAGGAAACAGCGGCGAAATCAAGTCTATCAATGAAGGTAAGCAGACAGTTACCATTGAGGTTGATATATTTGGTCGTGCAACATCGGTTGAAATAAGCTTCTCAGATATTCAGAAGATGTAAAAGTTATTTAGAAAGTGGAAGGGACAATATCCCGTTTGACCACAGTTTAGGAGGTACGCTATAATGGCGAAGAAAGTAGAAGGATACATTAAATTACAGATACCTGCAGGTAAGGCAACTCCTGCACCACCTGTTGGTCCTGCACTTGGACAGCATGGTGTAAATATCGTTGCGTTCACTAAGGAATTCAATGCAAGAACTGCAGATCAGGGCGATATGATCATCCCTGTAGTTATTACAGTTTATGCAGATAAGAGCTTTAGCTTTGTAACCAAGACTCCACCTGCAGCAGTGTTACTTAAGAAGGCGTGCGGCCTTAAGTCAGCATCTGCTACACCAAATAAGACTAAGGTTGCAAAGATTTCCAAGGCTAAGATTCAGGAAATTGCAGAGCTTAAGATGCCTGACTTAAATGCAGCATCATTAGAGGCTGCTATGAGCATGATAGCAGGTACTGCACGTTCCATGGGAATCGAAGTTGAGGACTAATAAGATTTGAAGAATTTAAATTTAGTGGGAGGGTCGCTCCCGATAATACCACAGGAGGTTTTTTAAATGAAAAAAGGTAAAAGATATACAGAAGCTGCAAAGCTTATCGAAAAGACAAATTTATATGACTTAGAAGAGGCTGTTTCTCTTGTTAAAAAGTCAGCCAGTGCTAAGTTTGATGAGACTATCGAGGCTCACTTCAGACTTGGTGTTGATGGTCGTCATGCAGACCAGCAGGTTCGTGGTGCAGTAGTTCTTCCACACGGTACCGGTAAGTCAGTTAAGGTTTTGGTATTTGCCAAGGGTGATAAGGTAGATGAGGCTTTAGCTGCAGGTGCAGATTACGCAGGTGGAGATGAATTGGTACCAAAGATCCAGAACGATGGCTGGTTGGATTTTGACGTTGTTGTTGCTACACCTGATATGATGGGTGTTGTAGGTCGTTTAGGACGAGTTCTTGGACCTAAGGGCTTAATGCCTAACCCTAAGGCAGGTACGGTAACAATGGATGTTACTAAGGCTGTTAACGATATTAAGGCTGGTAAGATTGAGTACAGACTTGATAAGTCAAACATTATCCATGTGCCAATTGGAAAAGCTTCTTTCTCAGAGGAGCAGTTAACAGACAACTTCCAGACTTTAATAGATGCTATTTTGAAGGCTAAGCCTTCGGCTGCAAAGGGTCAGTACTTGAGAAGCGTAGTTATCGCTTCAACCATGGGCCCTGGAGTTAAACTCAACACAGCTAAGTATTAGATTTCATAATTACGCAGATAAAAAATGATGTGTCCATACAAGGTACACGCATAGCACACTAACGTTTAACGCTATGCTTTGCACCTGTCCGGACACATCATTTTTTTCTGCTGTGTATTGAATTAATAAAGTAATATATGCGAATTGAAACTACTGTTGTGATATATATTTTATCTTGATTTTAGTAATAAATGATAGTACAATATTATGTGATTGAATAATTTAACTTAGGGGGTATATTTAATGGACAGAACACAGATTGATTCCAAACTCAAAGAAGTAATTGAGGAAGTTATGCCTGAGATTGAAAATATTGACTTTTCAGCGTCAATTACTCAGGAATATGGCGTAAACTCAGTATCACTTATCAGACTTATTCTTGCAGTTGAAAGCAAATTCGATGTTTCATTTAATGATTATGAATTGGCATTATCTTCATATGATACATTTGGTGATTTGGCGGCTACCGTTGCCGAGAAATTAGCTTAAATTTTTAGAAAATTGGAGGAATGAAAAGATGGCAGATATTAAGAAATTACCCGTAACTTATCCTATGATTACATCCTGGCAGTGGCATGCAACATTGTTTTCAATTTTATCAGATGATGAAAATGCAAAAAAGTGGATTTTCAGTAATTACATACAGTTACGTTGTTATCATATTCAGGAGATTTTTACCGGCGACGATATGCTCTTTGCGGATATGATGCCGGGAAGCAGCTCACTTAAGCAGTGTCCTTATCTTGTTTATTCTCTTATGACAAAGGAGCAGATTGAGAGCTACTGCGGAAATATTATTGATTTTGTTATTAAGACTATTGACCTTGACGGTTATGTATACGGAGTTTTTGATGAGGCAAAGATTCTCTGTGATGCAGAGGTTGATTATAAGTTCCCTCATGAGCTTTTCATCTACGGATATGACAGAGATAAGGAAGAGTTCTATGTAGGTGATTTTACATTCCAGGATCACTACGGATACAATACTGTATCATTCTCTGACTTAGAGAGAGGCTGGGAGGTAATCAGTGCTAAGGAAGATCATATGTTTAAGGATGCCGATAACGGTAAGCGTGGTCTTTACGTAGTTATGAAGAACAGTGAGATGCCTGTTTATGAGGTTGACCTTGAGCTTATCAAGCAGAACCTTAAGGAGTATCTCAATTCCGAGGATACTAAGGACCACTTCCGTATGTTAAGAAACAGATTTGATGATACTACATTTGGAATCAAGGTTTATGATAAGGCTTTGGCACAGGTTGAGAAGCAGCTTCATGCCGAGGAACCTGATTTTGATATAAGAGCGCTTCACATTATGTATGACCACAAGGTGCTTATGTATAAGAGAATTGAGTATCTCATGGAACATGGATATCTTAAGTTTAATCAGGAAACTCTTGATGCATACGCAACAGTAGTTAAAAATATGCTTGCTGCAAGAAACCTCCTTGTAAGAATCTCAATAACAAATGAGATTGAGGCTGCATCAAGATTTAAGACTTACTTCAATGCTGCAAAGGAAAAGGAAGTAAATGTACTTTTTGAAATCCTTGCCGAGCTTGAAGAAAAATAGTAACGTAATTAATTTATAAGCAAAACCTCCGGCTGATACCGGAGGTTTGTTTATATAGGATGGTTTGTTATGGATAATGAAAATAATATTTCAGTTCTTATAAAAAAAGTCGATAGGGATTATCTGGAAAAAAATTTTGGCATATTGCTAAAAAAACTGTACCCCATGAGAAAAGAAGCAGTAGAAAGGTTTAATAATAAGGAAGCGGCTTATATTTCCATGACGGCGGGATTTGTTCTTATGGAAGCTTATGACAGGACTTACGGTGGCAAAAGCAGTGATATAATAATAAAAAAGGGTGAAAACGGAAAACCTTTTGTAGAAGGACATGAAGATTTTAAATTTAACATATCACATTCGGGAGATTATGTTGTTATAGCATTTACTGTTTCCGAAGATATAAATTCTCTTGGGATAGATATCGAAAAAATCAGAAATCGTGATGATGATATGAGGGTTGCCAACAGATTTTTTTCAAAATCAGAGATTGATTATATAAGTGACGGGCTTGAATGCTCTGATATAGATATGAGATTTTATAAGGTCTGGACTATGAAAGAGGCATATATTAAGATGACGGGAAAGGGGCTTAGTCAGAGGCTTGACAGCTTTAGTGTCAATCCTGATGAGTTTTCCGTAGCATTTGAAGAAAAAACGATTGATGCTTCTGAATCTGATTCGATTAAAGAGGATCATAAGGATTACGTCAAAGGGACTGTATGCTTTGATAGTAAAGTGTTTGACGGATATACATTGACTGTTTGTATGTCGTGCTCGGACAAGAAAATTCTTAATTATGAAGAGATATAATACTATGGGTTTGAAAAATCAGCTTTGGGGAAATCTCTCTTGACAAACCTTTATATATAGGTTAAAATCACTACTGTTGTAAATATTTATGCGGCAGTAGCTCAGCTGGATAGAGCACATGGCTACGGACCATGGTGTCGGGGGTTCGAATCCTCTCTGCCGCATGTGCTCGAGCAGGTAAGCCTGCTCGATTTTTCTTATATAGGAGAATTGTTTATGAAAAAGGTTGTTATTGTCAACTCTTCTTCGGTATTTGAATATAGGGTGGATATGATATATAAGTATCTGACCGAAAAAGGATATGATGTAAAGGTTCTGGCATCAGACTATATGCATGCCGAAAAAAGAAAGAGAACCCTGGATAAGGAAAATTATATATCAGTAAAGACCGTGCCATACAGAAAAAATATATCCTTTTCAAGAATATATTCTCATTTTGATTTTTCAAAAAAATGTAAAAAAATACTTGAATCCATGAATTTTGATATTCTTTATCTTATTGTTCCGCCTAATTCCCAGTCATCGCTTGCAAAAAAATACAAAAAAGATAAGAATGTAAAAATAATTATGGATATAATTGATTTGTGGCCGGAAAGCTTTCCGAGTACACGAACAGATAAATTTCCGTTTACTTTGTGGAAGCGTGTAAGAGATAAAAATTTAAAGCTTGCGGATTATATAGTTTTTGAGTGTGAGCTTTATACAAAAAAACTAAAAAATCATATAAAAGGTATAGAAAATAAAGTTATATACTGGGCACATAAGAAAAACAGT
>CALGGL010000325.1 GCA_937915975.1 uncultured Lachnospiraceae bacterium
GATCTAAGCACATAAAACAGGGAGATTAGTATGGCACACATGATTCCGCCAATTCCCAAGTCGTTTGATCCTAAGAGCGAAGAGGGAATTGTATTTAATGCTCTTCGTAAACTTCCTCCTGATTACTATGTATTTCATAGTGTTTCGTTCTCTGTAGTTGATAGCGGAACGCTTTATGAACGGGAAGTGGACTTTGTTGTTGCAAACCAGAAAAAAGGAATTCTGTGTATTGAAGCAAAGAATGGATCCGGCATTTGTTACGACGGTCGATGCTGGAGATATAGTTCTGGTCTTCCGATGGAACATGACGGACCGTACCATCAGGTGGCAACGGCAAAAAGAGGCATTATAAGCAAAATCCGTTGCCATGCAAATCCAGAAGTTCAGGCCTTATATGATAAGTGTAAGGTTATGCATGCTGTTTTCTTTTTTAAGCTTTCAGAAATTGATTTTAATGAAATGGTCTACCAAGGGTTACCGGAGGAAGCAGACCCTAGAATCACACTGCTTGCTGAAGACTTAATTAATCCAACCAAGAAGATAGCGGACATTTTCTCAGTAAAATTGCCGCGTGAAAAATATGTAGAAGAAGCCAAGATGACAGAAGATGATTTTTCTCTCCTCTTGGAATCTGTTCTTTGTCCTGTTTTTAACCTGGTCCCTTCACCCGTAGCCAAAAATGTTGCGATGGTCGAGCAGATGAATCAGCTCTTACGTGAGCAGTATAAACTTCATGATTTTTTGTATTTAACATCATAAATTCAGAATAAAATTCAGGTGTCAGATGTTTGATATTAAAATCAATTATTCCTATATGCATCGTTGGGTGAACCATAATATAATCCTCACCGCTTTTTAGATGGTCAAATGCTCTGCAAAGATATGTAAGTGAGCGCTCCGGCCAATTACCATAATCTATAACCTGCATTTCAATATTTAAAATCTGATTATCGTTTAACAGGATTTTTAAATCTATATATTTCATTTGTTTTTGCAATAAACCTATGGTAAAATTAATATGATATTTTGTAATTATTATCACGAAAGAAATTATTAACTGAAATGATAGAAAGAATAATCAGGCAGTTTTAAAAGGAGGAATAAATATTGATTAGAGGTCGATTAAAAAGGTTTATAGCTTACGTTATGGTGTTTGTTCTTATCGCAGGACTTGTACTTATAGACGGTCATAATAATAAGGCGGATGCCGGCTACGAAACAGAGAAAGAAAGCATACTTGCAACCGATACAGATGCAGAATCTGAGGATTTAGGACATGATGACATTATAGACACTTCCGAAGCTTTACCATCGGATGATGAGCAGGAAAATAAAGAAGAAAATGTATATGGTAAAGAAGAAGCAAAAGAGCCGGTAGATGACGAAGTTGAAAGGGTTGAACCGGAATACAATAATGATAATGCTCAATCGCAAGATAACAAAGATAATACTGAATCAACAGAAGATTCATCTGAAGAAAAAACGGAAGCTGAAGCAGCAGATGATAATGAGGTCATGCCTTATTTTAGTCAGGAAAAAACCATAGATGGTGTGACTGTCAGAGTAACAGCCGAAGAAGGTACATTTTTAGATGGTGCATATCTCGTTGTAAAAAAAGTTTCGTCAGATGTTTTAAATGAAATTGACGAAGCAGTAGAAGAAAAACGAGGAAATGTAAATGTCGCAGTTTCCTATACATTTGATATAAAGGTCATAGGAAGAGATGGGATGGAGATACAGCCTGCAGACGGAAAGTCTGTACAGGTTTCATTTTCAGTGGCAGAAAATACAAATGAAAATCTTGATACATCTGTATATCATATAGAAGATGATGATTTACATGCTGAAAAGCTTGCCATAGATGTATCCGGAGATACTGCGACTGCATATACGGACGGTTTTTCATACTATACAGTTGAGTTTACATATAATGAAAAGCAGTATGTGATGGAGGGAGATAGTACAGTTGCTCTTACTGATATTCTTTCCTTTGTTGGAATTACCGGGACAGATGGAAATGTAGCAAAAGACAGTGATATTACTTCTGTAAGTGTCAGTGATGAGAGCCTTTTCACTGCGTCAAATACAAGTGGAAAATGGATGGTAACAGCGCATCAGGCATTCCATACAAATGAATGGATGAAGGTTACGGTTGATGGCGTGGAGTATGAGATTGTGGTGACGGATGCGACGACATATACGACATCTCAGTCGGGACTTGGTTGGAATGATGGAGATATATTTGTTTGTAATGGTTCCACATATGAATTTAATAAATCGGGTACAGGTTATTTTGTGTATATAAAAAAAATCGATGGTCAAACTTCTGAATATCACGAGAATCGTTCTGCAAAGATCGAGGGTACAACAATAACAGTATATAGTGATGAAAATGTAACTTTTTCTTTGCCTAGTGGTTATAATGCATGGCAATTAAATGTGGTGTATGACGATGGCGATTATAATTGTGGTTTTACACCTGTAAATGTTGTTCTTACTGTAGATCCTACATATGTTGTGTCAGGAAATACTTATACCTACAGCGGTTCATCAAAGAATCTTGTTACAACAAGTGGAGAAGGCGGAACAATTTATTATCGTTATAAGAAAAGCACTAATTCAAGCTATTCAAGCTGGCAGACAAGTATTCCGACTGCAACAGATGCCGGAACTTACAATATCCAGTGGTATTCTGATGGAGATTCGACTTATAATGCTAAGGGAAGTTCAACCAGCCCCGCAGGGACTGTAAATGCTACAATTAATAAAGCAGATAACCCACTGTCTTATACTTCAACACAGTCTGTAACTAAAAGTTATAGCACATCTTTACAGACAGCTTCACTTACAGCAGCAACAAATAATCAAGGTACGCTAAGTTATGCGATAAACAGTCAGAAAGATAGTTCAAATGCGACAGTTAGCTATTTTTCTTTAAGTGGAACGACACTTAACATAGCAGCAAATACACCTGCCGGTACATATAAGGTGATTGTAAGAGCATCAGCGGATGGTAATAGTAATTATGAAAGTGGTTCTATAGATTCAACCGTTACGGTTACTATAAGCAAGGTAGCTTCAACAACTCCAACACTGACGGCCTATACCGGAACTTATGATGGAAGCGAACATACTGTTACGGTTTCAGGAGGAAGCGGCGGTACGATTAAGTACAGTACTGATAATACAAATTGGACTACTACGAAACCTGCAAGAAAAGATTATGGTACGACGAAAGTGTATGCTAAGGTTTTTGGAGATGGCAATCATAATGATTCAAGTATAGTAAGTGCCGATATTACGATAAATAAAAAAGAGGTTGGTCTTAACTGGTCCAACACGACATTTACATATGACGGTGATGCACACATACCGACAGCTACGGCGAGCGAGCTTATCGGAAGTGATATATGTTCAGTTACGGTAACCGGCGAAAAAATAGATGCGGGAACATATACAGCAACTGCGAGTAATCTGTCAAATGATAATTATAAGCTGCCGTCTGAGGTCACAACTTCATTTACGATAAATAAGTGTGAAACAACTATAACTATCGAAGTTTCTGATATGATTTATACGGGAGAAGAACTTAATCCTGTACCTAAGGTAACGGCGGACAATAATGGTAATAAGGTTATCCCTGATTCAGAATACACTTGCCATTATACGGATAATATCAATGAGGGTACAGCGACAATTACCATAACAAATAAGACCAACGGAAATTATGAAATCACAGAAAATTTAAAAACATTTACCGTTATACCTAAAAGTATTGCAAATGATAATACTGAGACGACAGATAATAAATCGAGCCTTAAATCTGTTTCGATAGAGGACTTTCCGGATGTAGTATACAGCGGAGAGGAACAGATGCCGGAAACGACCATTAAATATAATGGTATGACATTAAAGGAGGGCAGAGACTATGTCCTGACTTATATAGATAATTTAAATGCCGGAACTGCAACCGTGACCGTAACAGGACAGGGTAATTATAAGGGAACGGTTACAAAGACCTTTACGATTGCTCCGCTACCTTTAACTGAATCAGCAGAGAACTTTATCCTTGCACTTGACGGAAGTTCTTATGTATATAACGGACAGCCACAGACACCGGCAGTTACACTGACACGAGGTGATGGAACCGAACAAAAGAAGCTTACCCTTGTTGAAGGTACTGATTATGAGATTACTTATAAGAACAGCAACACTGACGGAAGAGCAAAGAATTCAAATGAGTATGATACGAAAGATACAAATGCGGTAGATGCCGGTACGATTACCGTTCGTGTAACAGGTAAGAGCAATTATAGTGGCTATTTGGAAAAAACTTATACCATAACCAGGCGTGAGGCAGAAGTTTACGGACTTATAGCTATCGATAAAATATATGATGGTAATACAACTATAGCACTTGATTCGACCAATGCATCACTACATAACCTTGTTGCAGGTGATGAGGACTATGTTTCAGTTTCCACATCAGCAACCGGTGAAGCGGAAAGTGCAGATGTTGGAACAGACATCAAGGTGAATATCAAAGATGCCGAGCTTAGCGGTGATTATGCAGGAAACTACACACTTACAAGTGTAAATCCTGTTCTGGTAGATATCACGAAGAGAGAGCTTGAAGATGAGATGGTTTCTCTTGCATATGAAAGAATTACCTATGACGGTACAGAAAAAGAACCAGTGGTAAATCTCACCGATATGGTTGATGGAGTTAATATTATTGGAGCATCAGATTGTGAGATAGTCTATGAGGATAATGTACATGCAGGTACTGCAACAGTTACTGTAACTGCAACGGATGCCGGTAATTATTCAGGCAGTGTTACAAAGACATTTACGATAGAGAAGGCAGAGGTTACACTTACGGCAGAGAATAAGACGTCTGCTCATGGCGCTGACATAAAAGAGCTTACATATGTAGTTGATGATAATTTAGACAGCATATATGACGGAGATTTAGCCGGACTTAATATCAAGCTTGATACAACAGCCAACAGAAAGTCAGCGGTAGGTACTTATCCGATTACTATAAGCTATACTGCTAATGATGATTATGATATTACAGCCGTTGACGGAACTTACACAATTACAAAAGGTTTAATAGACGACAATGTCAACATAACGGTTAAAAATGAGACAGTCGTTTATAACGGGGAGAATCACTCTGCAACTGTAACTGCATCGGGCGTATCGGCTTCGGATGTATTTACAATCTATTACAGTACGGAGAGTGCGGAGGATGCTCAGGCTAAGGCTGAGAGTGAAGATGAGAACGTCAGAGAAGCTGCTAAGATAGTACCGTCATTTAAAGACGCAGGAACTTATACTGTATATGCCTATGTGATTTCCGATAGTTATGAGGGCGGAAAGAGTGCAACTGCCAAAGTAACTATACTGAAAGCACCGCTTACTGTAACAGCTAAAGATAGAACGGTTACATATGGATATGAAGTTCCGGTTGATACTGATACTCTTGCGAATGTGACAATTGAGGGATTGGTAGATAGTGATAGTGCTGTAACAGAAAGCTTTTCCGTAACAGTAAACTATAACACTTCCTATGTGCAGTATTCGGATGTAGGAACTTATACAATCCGTCCGGAGATTGAGGACGATTCTACACATGAAGTATTTAAGAATTATGATATAACTTACGCAACAGGAACACTGACAGTTAATCCGAAGGTATTGACTGATGAAGACTTTACATGGACACCTGATACGCATACATTTACCTATGACGGAACAGCAAAGGGCTTAACTGCAACAGTTACTGTGCTTAATAATGATGATGTCGTTGTAAGCGAGTATGAAGGTAATTCCAACATAAATGTTAATGCAGAAGGAGAGCATTATACAGCTTCGGTTGTAAGTATCGGTGGAAGTAAGGCAGGAAATTACAGCTATGACAGAACCGCAGGTGAAGCTTCATGTGAATATACGATTACCAAAGCTGAGAATAGCTGGGTAGTAGAGCCTGCAATACAGGCAGAAATACCGGAAGGCGCTACGTATGAGCCGGTTGGTAAGGCGAAGTTTGGTGAAACGGTATTTACTTATTATACGGATGTAGATTGTACGACTAAGACAACTATTGACGAAACCGGCAGTGGTGCAGCTACAGAAGGTGGCAAACCTACAAAACAAGGAGCTTACTACCTAAAAGCAACAGGAACATCAACGGATAATTATGATGCACCTGAGGAAAAAAAGATTGGATTTGAAATTGTAGCGGCTAATGAAAGTAAAACAATCATCTATGTAACAGGTATTGCTAAGAATACTAATGGAGACAAGCTTACAAGTATTACCTATGGTGATACAGCACCGGCGTATGGATATGAGTTAGCAACAGGTGCAAGCATTACATTAAGTGAAGATGATGAGACAACAATTAAGTCATACCTTGATGCTAATATTGCCGTAACAAGCAACTATGACACTGAAAATGCCAATCAGAGAGGTGTTGGAGCTTACACAGTTATACCTGCGTTAAAGAGTGAAACAGCAGGAACAAAACCTGAAAACTATGAGTTTGTATTTAATGCAGGTGAGTTTACGGTTGAGAAGAGGACTCTTACCGTAAAATGGCCGACACCAAACGAGTTTGTCTATACAGGCAGCGACATTACCTATACAGCAACTCTTGATGGTATAGTTTCAGGTGATGATGTAACCATTGGAAGCTATGTAAATGATGATACATATAAGAATGTTGCAACAGCTGTAGGTGCTTATACAGCCAAGGTAGATACAACAGGCCTTACAGGAAGTGCAGCAGCTAATTACCGTTTAGATGATACAGCAGAGGGAAATACAGCTACTTGGAGAATTGTAGCGGCAGACAATGAGATAACCGGTCTTTCCGTAAGCGACTGGTACTATGGCGAGCCTGCTATATCTCCTGTCGCAACAGCTAAGTATGGTGAGGTTCAATTTAAGTATGTAAATAAAGATGATACTGACTGGGCAAATGAAATCTTATGGCCTGTAACAGGCTCAGATGGATTGCCTACGGCTGTTGGAACTTACAAGATATATGCTTATGTAGAAGAAGGTTCTAATTACAATGCTGTAGCAACAAATAAGGAAAATGCGCCGACATTTACCATACATCCGGCAGAGATAGCAATTACTGCTGATAACAAGGAGAGTAATTACGGTGCCGATATAGTGACTCCTTTAACCGGAAGCTATACGGTTGTGAAGGGTGAGCTTACAAATGAAGAAAAAACAGAATTAGAGAGCCATATAACGTATACTACCACAGCAACATCAGCTTCATCTGTAGGAACTTATCCGATTACTGCAAGCTATGACGATACTGCTGATTATATAAAAGCTACATCAGTAGACGGCACATATACCATAAAAGGCAATACTGCACAGGTAAGTACGGCAGATGGAGAAAATGGAGATGTAATTCTTACTTATGACGGCAAGGAACATGGTATCAACGCACCTGTATTAAAAGATGGTGAAGATGAAACCATAGATGCAGATTTGTATAAGGTATATTATTCAGCATCACAGCTTACAGATGCTAATTATAATACTGTTGGAACGACTTCAAGCCCTACATTTAAAAATGCAGGTGAGCATACAGTATACTATTATATAGTAAGCGAAGAATATACACCGGTAACAGGAAGTGCAAAAGTAACTATCAATAAGGCACCTCTTACCGTAACTGCAAAAGATAAAGAGATAGCATATAACACACCTGCTGAAAATGATGGTGTAACATATGATGGATTTGTAAATGGCGAAACTGAAAGCGTACTTACCGGCGCACTTACATATAGCTACAAGGCTAAGGCTGCTGACGGTACCGTAACAGCAAATGAGTATGCAGCAGGTTTTGCAAACGGTAAAGCAGGAGAGTATGCGATTGTTCCGGCAGGACTTACTTCCGATAATTATGAGATTACATATGAAAACGGAACAATGACTGTAACTGCAGGAATGCTTGATGAATCTTATTTTGAATCCATAACTGAACAGATATATGAAGCAGACGAAAGTGGAAATGGTGTAGCTAAGACACCGGATGTTACTATTAAATCAGATTGCGCTTCCTATGTAAGCACTGATGATTACACAGTAACTTATGAGAATAACGTAGATGCAGGTACAGCATATGCAGTACTTACACCGACGGCTTCCGGTAACTTTGCAGGAAGTGCGGTAGTTAAGATACCATTTACTATAGGTAAGAAAGCTGTAACTATAAAGGCTGAAGATAAAGAGTCAACATACGGTACTGAATTAAAGGAGCTTACTTATCAGGTAACAATCGGAAGCTTAAATGATGCTGAAAAAGCATTATTAAATATTGGTGTTGAAACTGCAGCGATGACAGGAAGTAATGCCGGTACTTATGATATAAACATAACTTACACAGAAAATCCTAACTATGAAGTTACTACAGAAAAAGGTATCTATACTATAACTCCAGCAGGCATTATGACTGCAGTTGCTACAGGAGTAGATGTGGTATATGACGGACAGGAACATAGTGGAACAGTAGAACCAAAGGTGGCTGCATTACCAAATAATAATGCAACGGTTTACTATAGTAGTACTGATGAACTTACGGCAGATAATTATATTTCAAAAGGTAGTACTGATGTACCGGTGTTTAAAAATGTAACAGAAACTGATGTTACAGTTTACTATTATGTAGTAAGTAATAATTTTGAGCCGGTAAGCGGAAGCTATAATGTACGTATAACTCCTGCAACACTTACGGTAACTCCAAAAGATGTAGCCAATGTTACATATGGAGATGCGGCACCTGATTTTACAGGATATGACAAGACTGAAACTTATCTTACATATGAAGGATTTGTTGCAGATGATGCATATGAAAATGCTGTTACAGGAACACCTGTATTTGCGACTACTTATACACAGGGTTCTGATGTGGGAGATTATGAGATAACGGTTTCAGGTCTTACAGCAGAAAATTATAATATCGTCTTTAATAAGGGCGAACTTACTGTAGGAAAGAAAAATGTAACACTTGATTGGGCGGTTGATACAGGAGCCGGTCACGGTACGGTATCAGAAGATAATCCGGCTGTACCATACACAGGAAAGTCTGTTACCATGCCGATGAAGGCTACATCAACCGGACTTTATAGTGGTGATGAAGCTAAACTTGATATAGCTTATACTGGCAACAGCGGAACAGTTGTAGGAACTTATACAGCAGAAGTAACCGGAGTATCCGGCGAAAAGGCAGGTAATTATATCTTTACACTTCCAAGTGATAAGACTTGGGAGATTACGAAGGCTTCAAATACTGTAAGTGATGTAACGATTACAGACTGGACAGAAGGACAGCCTGCACCTACAGATCGGAAGAGCGTCGTGTAGGGA